>NZ_ADXM01000043.1:0-58248 GCF_000179255.1 Synechococcus sp. CB0205 | reverse complement strand
GCGTCAACAGGCTCGCCATCCCCTCGGCAACCGCGCCAACACCTTCCGCCAGCTCAGCGAACGTAACAACGCCATCAAGGTCCTCAACCGCACCTCCAGAGAAGGACTGCGTCGCCCACTCCAGCTCCGCCCCAATCTCTTCTG
Organism: Synechococcus sp. CB0205; assembly: GCF_000179255.1. Classification (NCBI taxonomy): domain Bacteria; kingdom Bacillati; phylum Cyanobacteriota; class Cyanophyceae; order Synechococcales; family Synechococcaceae; genus Synechococcus; species Synechococcus sp. CB0205. Next base: position 58,104 of record NZ_ADXM01000043.1, on the reverse strand, counting down.
ATCTCTGGCCCCAAACCACACAAAAGCCCCCAGCCGCTCGCCGGCCTGGGGGCTTTCTTTTGATTCCTCGACTGCGGGCTTGCCCTCATCCCCGCCACCTCCGCTGCCGGCGACGACGACGCAGACCTGCTACCGCAAGCCGCCAACCACGCCGCAACTGATCAGCCACATAGCGATCTACATCCACAAAACACGGTTCCGTCATCGACTCACTCCTCAAATGCAAAACAACAGATCAAAAAACTCCGGTCCCAAACAGCACTCCCATCAATCGCAGGACGCCAACACTCCCAGCACAAACGCAATCGCCACACCGCTGCTCGCCAGCACTGCGCCCGACCCAAGCACGTGGAACAGCACAATCCCGGCCACCCCATAGAGCAAATAGACCGCGGCTCGTCGGCTCGAAACAGCGCTAGAGCGCTTCATCACACCGCTATGAACATCGAAATTCAGAGGACGAGTCGAGCTGGTCATCACAGGAGTCAGAGAGGGAACAACAAAGGCCGATTGGCCTCGATGAATTCACTTTTCCAGAAGAAAAAAGCCGCCGCTGGACCTCCATCAAGCCCGCCTGTGACCTTGCTCACATCGCCCCTTTCAGTCCCTCTCAGTCCACCCTCAAGCCCCTATTTCTTTAGCCGTCGCAAATTGAGACCAACGTCACCTCAGACCGTGGCGTCCCTCAACAACTTCAACCCCTAACCGGGCGAGCTTGTGATCAGCGGGGAACACATCCCCCTCTCCTCACTCCTCACACGCTCCTCCCATGACTTCCCTCTCCTTCTTCCGTCAAGGCTTCACTGGCATCACCGCCGCTGCCCTTGCCGGCTCCTCCCTCCTGGCCATCACCTCCAACGCTCAAGCCGCTTCCCTCGACTACGACTGTTTCTCTCGGCAAACCGGTGAGCTGCTCGTCAAGTCAGCCATCGACATGACCAGCCTGGATCTGGCCTGCCTCGCCAGTGCAGAGGCCATGGTCCAAGGACAACACAACCCCAACCTCAACGTCGTCTACACCACCCAACCCGCTCCCGTTCAGTCCTCCTCCTCGGGAGAAGCCTTCCTAGGTGGCGTCGTCGGCGGCATCCTCGGCGGCGTCATTGAAGGCTCCATGAACCGTGACCGCTATTACGACCACGGCTACGACCATGGCCATGGTTACGAGGACGGTGCGGGCTCCCGCCCGGGTAGCAAAGGCCCTGGCAACGTCGGCAAAGGCCCCGGCAACGTCGGCAAAGGCCCCGGCAAGCGGCCTGGTAACGCAGGTAAATGGCCTGGCAACACCGGCAAGAACCCGGGCAACGTCGGCACTCGACCAGGCGTCAAACTCCCCAACTTCCCCAAAGGCAAGAGCACCGTCTACCCCAAACGGCCCGGCATCCCTGGCTTCCCCGGCAAGCAATCTCCCTCCATCAGCGGCGATCGCCTCCGCGGTCTCTCCACCATCAAAAACCGCACCGTCAAGGGCCTCGGCACCTCCTCCAACCTCAAGGTCAACCGCACCATCCCCCTCCAGCGCATCCAACCCCTCGGTGGGCTCGGCCTCTAAAACCAACCCACCAAGACAACGAGCCCCCAGTCGCTCTGCGACTGGGGGCTTTCTCTTGCCTCAGCTCAGTCTTTTGTTCAAGCCAGAGCCTGATAAGCCAAAGGCTGACGGTGTTCCATCGTCAGCGACCAAAGCCCACTGCCGAGATCCTGAAGTGCGGCGATCAGGGCCGCGGTGTCTCCGTCGTTGAGCCATTGGGCCTTCAATGCCGGGAGCTGGTCCTGCAGGGACTCAATCGGCACCGTGACCAGCAACAGACTCCGTTCTCCAGCTGCGCGACGCAACTCGCCCTGGTCGCTGCGCTGCCAGACCCGCACCAAGAGATCCAGCGCCTGCTCACGTCCGACCTCACCGGGATCAGCCCCAGCGGGCAGGGCCTCGCGCAGCGACTTGCCCTGCAGAGGCATCGCTCTCTGCCCGCCCTGCTCCAGCAAAGCCAGAACGATCAAATAGGGGGCATCAGCCATGAGACGCAGAAGCGACAGCGCCTCCACCCTGCCCGGTCAGAGGAAGCCCTGGGAAGCCGGAGTGCGTTGCTGCTGGATCGGAGCGCGGGGATTCCAGGCGGCGAACAACGCCGCCAAGGCAACCAGGGCGATCAAGCCAACGCGCCAGGGTTGACGGGACATGCCCGAGAGCCTGGGCATTGGTCCCCGTCCCCGCTGGGCGACGCCATCGAGGGGCGTGCCACACCTCCCGCAGACCATCCGGCCTCCCAAGCTTCGGTCGGATTTCACCGACCAACTGCCGCAGCGGGGGCACCCCATCGAGCCAAGGACCGTTCAACTCAGCCCATGTTGACCAGGAAGCCGCCACTGGGCCAGGCCACCCCCACGCCCTCGGGCCGCTAGCCAACCGGAGGCATCGCGGCCAATCAAGGCAAAGAACGGCGTCCGCTGGGGAACCGGAGCCGGCAAGGCACGCTCCCACCACTGCCGCCCAGCGACCCTCAAACCCATCCGCAGAAACTGGAACTGCAGCAGAGGACGGCGCCCCTTGAGGGCTCCAGGACCTTCAAAAAACAGTTCAACGGCGCCCAGCCGCACGCTGTTGCGCAGCTGCAACGCGCCAGCCTCCTCACGGATCTCCAGCTGAGCCGCCAGTCCCCGCAACAGCACCCCTGAGAACTGGGACGCCTGGAGTCGCCCCTTCGGCCAGACCTTCTCCAACTGCCAGCAACCGACCAGATCAGCGGCCTGAAGGCCCGTTCCATCCGATCGGGCTCGCCCCTCGAGGGCAAGCAACGCCTCGGCCGTGATGGATTGATCAATCCCTTCCGCCACGACAGCCCAAGCAAAGACCCAGCATGGTCAGGCTCTGGTCGATTCCGTTGCCCTCCTCGCTCCCGCGCACTGATCTCGCCATCGTCGGCGCAGGGGTCTCGGGCTGTGCGCTGGCGGCCTCGCTGCGCCGTCGCGGCTGGCGCGGATCCATCGAACTCCTGGAAATCGGGCGCGGTCCCGGGGGCCGAGCGGCCACCCGCTACTCGCGCCAAGACCCGGACCTACGGATCAACCATGGGGCCCCGCTCTTCAACATCCGAGCCCAGACGCCGCCAGAGCTGCTTCAGGCACTCGAGCAACGGGAGGTCATCAGCCCCTTCCGCGGATCCATTCAGAGCCTCGATGGGCAACGGTCACTGGGCCCTGCCATTGACGATGGCTTCAGCGACGGGCAGCTCTGGCAGGGCCGCGGAGGAATGGATGCCCTCGCCGCTGGACTGCTGGAGCTGGCCGAGGCAGAGGGCGGAGTACTGAGCAGGCGCTTTGGAACCCTTGTGCGCCACCTGAGGCCCGAACGCTCCAAAACCGGTCTGCGCTGGACTTTGGAAAACAGCAGCGGGGAAGCCTTGGTCGAGGCCCGCTGGCTGGTCCTCAGCGGAACACTGCTGGCCCATCCCCGCTGTCAGCAGGTCTTTGGCTGGGACGGTATTCCGCTAGAGCAAGCAGCCGAAAGCCTGGCTGATCCCCAGCTCAACGCTGCGCAGTCCCAGCTGGCTTCGATCGAGGGCCAGGCCAGCTGCAATCTGTTGCTAACCCTTCCGCCGGAGCAGGCCAGCGCCTGGTTGGCACTGCCCTGGCAAGTTCTGCAATGCACCCCCTCGGCCCAGGAGCGTTGGGGACTGCGACGCATCAGCATCCAACCCCTGGCCGGCGGGCGCTGTGCCGTGGTCGCTGAATCCAGTCCAGCCTTCGCCGCGGCCCATCTCCATGTCTACGGATCGCGCTCATCGGCCGCTCAACTGCTCGGCGCCAAGCCGGATCCCTCGGATGAGAAGCGGGTGCTGGATGCCCTGACCCAGGCCCTGACCGATCTCAGCGGACAAACCCTGGGTGACGCACCAAGGCAACTGATGCGTTGGGGAGCCGCCTTCCCGCTGGCTCCAGGACTGGACCCCGGCCACGGCTGCTGCCCGGAAAGTGCCATCGGCTTCTGCGGGGACAGCCTCGCTGGGGACGGCTTTGGCCGGATCGAGGGCGCTCTATTGAGTGCCGAAGACCTGGCCACAGAACTGATGAAGCAGCTCTAGGGCTTAGGCCGCGACGGACGAGCGGCGGCGCGCGGAGCTCACCGGCATGGTCAGGTGACGCTTGGCCTGCCAAACCGACTGGGCGGCATCAAACAGGGTGTTCTGCACATCCCAGACGAAACGCTGAACCCGAACCTGGGACTCACGCCGCTGAGGCAGCAAGTCTGAGAAGGCTGCCGCGTGGCAGAGATCAACAAGCATCGCCACTTCTTCGCGGCTCATCGTGATCTGGACGTTGTCCTCAGACCGGTGCGTGACCTGCATCGCCCCTTTAACCGAAGAAAACCAACCTACGCCGATTACCGCTGATCAAACAGAAATCAAGGGGCGCTTAAGCATTGAGAACAGAAAACGCAACTCTCAGGCCGACTGGAGCTGATCCAGCTGGGCCTGAAGTCGTTGCTTGAGACGGTTTTGAACCAAAGCGCACAGGTCATCGACCAAATCGCCCTCCCCCTGCCAGATCGTTCGAGTCCCCTCACGCTCACAGCGGACCAGGCCCGCGCGCTGCAACTGACCGAGCTGCCGGCTGATGTGGGACTGGGAAAAACCTGTGGCCTCAATCAAGGCCGCGACATCAATGGGCCCCTGCTTGAGATGGCAGAGCAGCTGAAGCCGAGCCGGCTCACTCAGTAGCCGAAAGAACTTGCTGTACTCCTCCAGCAACTCCTGGGAGGGCATTGCACCTGCGGCGCCCATTGCAATGCTGTATGACGATAAACGCATTATGCCTGGCCTCGCCAATGAATCAGGAGTTCTGGGATCAGCGCTTCCGCGAGAGCCACTACGCCTACGGCACCGAGCCCAACGACTTCCTGAGAGCCAAGGCGGCCTCCCTCTCCCCTGGAGACGCCCTCTGCCTGGCGGAAGGGGGAGGGCGAAACGCCGTCCACCTGGCCAAACAGGGGCACCGCGTCACCGCCCAAGACCTCAGCCCCGTCGGCCTGGAAATGGCCCAACAGCTCGCCGAGACCCAGGGAGTGACGCTGCACTGCCGCTGCGGGGACCTGCGCGACTTCAGCCCCGAGCCCGAGAGCGTCGACCTGATCGTCGCCATCTGGATGCACCTCGAACCCGAACTCCGGGCCCTGGTGCACCGGCGCGCCGTTGCAGCGCTCAAACCTGGAGGGCACCTGATCCTTGAGGCCTACAACCCGGCGCAACTCAACCGAGGAACCGGCGGGCCGCCCAACCCGGAGCTGCTGATCACAGCGGCGCAGCTGGAAGCGGAACTCCAAGGACTGACCTGGCTCGAGCTCCAGGAAACCGAACGCTGGATCGAGGAAGGCCCGCTCCACCAGGGGCAGAGCGCCGTGGTTCAGGCCTTTGGCCAAAAACGGGGCGCGTGATCACAAAGGCTTTATGCGTATATAGTCATACAAGCCTGAAGCGGAGTCCATGGCCTCCATCGCGCCCTCCCCGGTCGCGCTCTCTGATGCAGCCGGTGGGCAACCCCTGCTGCATCGCCAACTCTTCGACGCGACAACGGGGACCTACACCTATTTGATCGCCGATGTCGCCTCCGGAGAGGGCGTGATCATCGATCCGGTGTTTGAACAACACGAACGGGATCTCTCCTTGATTCGCGAGCTGGGAATCCAGCTGGTCGCCAGCCTCGACACCCACGCCCACGCGGACCACGTGACCGGCAGCTGGCTGATGCATCAGGCCACCGGCTGCGCCATTGGCCTCGCCCAGTCCGCCCGCGCCCAAAACGTCAGCCTGCCCCTCGAGCACGGGGATCACGTGAACTTCGGCAGCCGGCACCTGCAGGTGCGCAGCACCCCGGGGCACACCGACGGCTGTGTCACCTACGTCCTGGACGACCAATCCGCCGCCTTCACCGGCGACGCCCTCTTGGTTCGAGGCTGCGGCCGTTGCGATTTCCAGCAGGGTGACCCCCACACCCTCTGGCGCTCCATCACCGAGCAGATCTTCAGCCTGCCCAACAGCTGCCTGCTCTACCCAGGCCACGACTACACCGGCCGAACCCTCACCTCAGTGGCCGAGGAGAAAGCCTTCAACGCGCGCCTTGGCGGGGGCGCCAATGAACGGGACTTCGTGGGTCACATGACCAACATGAAGCTGCCCCACCCGGGCAAGATCGCCATCGCCCTTCCCGGGAACATGCGCTCGGGTCAACCCCGCGACGAGCAACCCGCTCAGCACTGGGCACCGGTTCAGCGCAGTTTCGCAGGGCTCCCCGAGCTGCCCCCCAGCTGGCTGGCGGAACATCGCAACGCGGTGACCGTGCTGGATGTCCGCTCGGAGGACGAAGTCGAGGGCCCCGATGGCCGGATCGAAACCAGCCTGCACATTCCCCTGCAGGACCTGGAGCAGCGCCAAGCAGAGCTGCCCAGCGACCGTCCCCTCGTTGTGGTCTGCCATGCGGGGAGTCGATCCGCCTTGGCCACCCAACAGCTCCTGAAGGCCGGCTTCGATCGCGTCGCGAATCTGCGCGGCGGGCTCCTGCGCTGGAGCGATGAGGGCTACCCACTCGTGGGCTCCATCCACCACTAATCACCCCACCCACTCCCATGACCCACACCCAACCGATCAGCGCCCACGACCTGGCCGATCAACTCGCCGCCAAGCGCATCAGCGTGATTGATGTGCGTGAACCGATGGAGTTCGCCAGCGGTCACATCGCCGGCAGCCTGAACGTGCCGCTCAACCGCCTGCTGCAGGCGGATCTTCCCCAGGGCCCCCTGGTGCTGGTCTGCCAAAGCGGCAACCGCAGCAACCGCGCCCTCGGGCAACTCATGGCCCAGGGGCACCCCCACCCGCTCAGTGAGCTGCAGGGGGGACTCCCCACCTGGCAGGGGGCCGGCTTCCCCGTGCGCAAACTCAAAAACGCACCCCTGCCCCTGATGCGTCAGGTGCAAATTGCCGCCGGTTCACTGGTGCTGCTGGGCCTGATCCTCAGCAACACCATCGCCCCCGGCTGGATTGCGCTGACCTGGTTCGTTGGCGCTGGCCTGACCTTTGCCGGCGTCAGCGGCTTCTGTGGCATGGCCCGCCTGCTGGCCGTCATGCCCTGGAACCGGGTCTCCCTGTGATCAGCCTGATCCTGCTGGGACTGGGGGGCGGCCTGATCGGCTTTCTGCTCTCCGTCCTCGGGGCAGGGGGCTCCATCCTGCTGCTGCCTCTCTTGGTCAGCGGCGCCGCTCTGCCGACCAAGGAGGCCGTGCCGCTCTCCTTGATCGTCGTGATGATCCTGGCGCTGGCCAACCTGGGGCCCTACCTCCGCCGCGGCCAGTTCGCCCCCAGGCCCGCCCTACTGCTGGGACTCCCGGCCCTCGCCGGCAGCTGGATCGGCGGGAGCTGGGTCAAGGCCGGACTGATCCCTGAGGCGGTTCAACTCAGCGTCTTTGCCGCCGCCGCCGTCCTGGCCTCCTGGCTGCTCCTACGTCCAGCCCCGGCAGGCGGCCGCGCGGCGTCCGAAGCTCTGCTGCTGCCGCAGGGTCTGTTGGTGGGTCTGCTGACGGGCATCGCCGGCGTCGGCGGAGGGTTCGCCATCGTTCCGGCCCTGGTGCTGTTGGCCGGTCTACCGATGGCCCTCGCCAGCGGCACCAGCCTGCTGCTGATCGCCGTCAATGCGTTGGTGGCCTTGGCCGCCCTGGGCCACTGGCCGCAGGCCAGCCTTCCTCTTCTTCTTCCGCTGCTAGCTGGCGGAGCCGCGGGCGCGGTAGCCGGCCAATGGCTGGCTCCTCACCTCAGCGATCGCCATCTACGGCGGGGCTTCTCCTTATTACTGATTGCCTCAGCCGTCCTGACCGGCGCAGAGGCCTGGAAACGTCAGGCACCCGCTGCATCCGTATCCCCTCGGGCCGACTTGATCCGTCCAGGGACCTAGTCCCGGCCGCAGCGACACTTACCGCCCTTCCACTTCGAGCACTTCTTCTGCTTGCAACCCTTCTTTTTGGCGCAGGGCTGGAGCCTGCCCTCAGGCTGGACAGGCAGATCCGAGGAAGGGCCAGTGGATGGGGCCATCAGGGTCGAACCGGGCAGGATCGCAATGCCGTCATCTTATTGCAATCGATTCTCTTTTGCGCAAGCAGTGGCGCTTGTTAGCGGTCAATTGCGCCGGCCCAGCGGAGCCCGTAACTTGCGGCCAACTCCCCACGGCAGGCCATGACTCAATCGATCGCCCGCGGCCCCGCCGGGCGGGCCGTGGCCCAACCAATGGCCCCCGATCTACTCGGGGCCCTTCAGGAGCACCTGACCATGGAGCGCCAGGCCAGCGCGGCCTACTGGGCCCTGGCCATCTGGTTCGCCGAACGCGGGCTGCGGGGCTTCAGCAGCTTCTTGAAACAGGAGTCCAGCGAGGAGAAGCACCACGCCGGCCTGTTCGCGGATTACCTGATTGCCCGGGGCCAGGCGGTCACGCTGGAACCCCTGACAGCACCGCGCCAGAGCTGGACCAGCGTCGAAGAGGTCTTCCAAGGCATCTTCCAGATGGAGGCCGAGGTCACCACCTCCCTGCATCAGCTCTATGCCATGGCCGAGCGCAGCGGCGATGTGCGCACGACCGTCTTCCTCGATCCCCTCGTGCAGAGCCAGATCGACTCAGAAAACCAAGCCGCACATCTGCTGGATCGCATCAGCTTCTCCCATTCCGACCCAGCCGCCCTGCTGGTGATCGACGGAGAACTGACCGCCGGCCAAAGCGCACCGGCCTCCGTCGCCTAAGAACTGGGCAGGGGCCGCCTGCAGAGCTCCTGAAACAGCGACAGTGTCAGGCGATCAACGGCCACGGGCGCGGACTGCAGCCACTGGCCCAGTCGCCTGAGCTCAGCCAGGCGCAAAAACAGCTGCTCCGATTCCCGCTGCAAGCGCCGGCAGAGGGCCGGGTTTTGGCAGCGTGCCTGGTCTGCATCGATGCGAACCAAACGCGACCGCAACCCTTCCGCCTCCCGGCAGAGACAGCCCAGGGCATCCACCGAGACGCTGGCCTCACAAGGGCACTGCATCGATCAGAACCCCCCAGCCAGAGGAGCGGAATCCACCAGGGCTGGAGCCAGGCGGAAGCCAGCCTCACCCAATGGCGCCTCCAGCAGCTCGGCCTGACGGAACTTCGAGATCATCCGGGTGGTGGTCACCCGGGTCGCACCGATCAACTCACCGATCCGGTCATGGGTGAGGCGAAAAGGGAGATCGCACCAATCGCCGCAGCGGCGACCCAGGCGATGGACCAAGAGGCTCAAGAGAGCATGCAACCGCTGCTCAGCCGTGCCCAGGTGGCGAATGCGCAGCAGCTGCAGGGTCCACTCATTGACCGGGTCAAAGCCGCCAGCCCCCACAGCCTTGGCGTCGCTGCTGAAGACCAACGGAGTCAAGGCCTCCACGCACACACCCTCACTGCAGAGCCGATCGGTGCGGAGCTGATCGCCGGGCTGGAGGAAGGCCAGGGTCATCCCCTCGGTCTCCTCACAGGGGCAATAGACGCGAGCCATGCCCTCGAGCACCTCGATGCAGCTGCCACCGGTATGCAAAGCAGGATCGAGCAAGACGGTTTGCCCGACCGGCATCCGCACGGCACTGGCAGGGGCGTCAGGGAGAAAGCGGAAGGACATGACCCCCGAAAACGGGCTAGTTGCGAATGCGTCGCAAGATAAACAAGAAACCCCGCCTTTTGCAAGCGATTCTCAATAGCAGTTTCTAGCTGCAAATGGAGCGTGGTGCGGCCCAACAAAAAAGCCAGCCGCGCAGGGCGGCTGGCCGGGGTCGTTGCAGGCTTGCGCCAGGGCGTCAGCGCCAACCGCTGGACTGCATCAAGGCCACCGCCGCCTTGTTCTTGGCACCCATCTGCTGGGCCGAGACACCGTCGGCCTTGAAGGTTCCCAGGCGCTTGAGCACCGCGTTATTGCCAAAGCCCCGCAGCGGATATTCGTTGTTGGCTTCGGCGTAACCGCGACCTCCACTGGGTGACGCCAAGAACTCGATCAGCTTCAGCGCCGCCTCAGGGTTCTTCGCGGTTTTGACCACCCCGGCACCGGTGATGTTCACGTGGGCGGGATTGGGGAAGAGGACCTTGACCCGATTGGCCAACTGCTGGTCGGACGAGCCGTTACCGCCAGCCAGCATCCGGGCGACGTAATAGGAGTTGACCAGACCAACGCCGCACTGACCATTGGCGACGGCGCGAATCAGGGGGGTGTCGGAACTGAAGTAGGGCTGCGTCACGTTGGCGGTCATGGCCTTCACCCATGCCGCGGCCTGTTGATCGCCGCGCAGGATCATCTGGTCAGCGACCAGCGATTGGTTGTAGACGCTCTTGCTGTTGCGCAGGCACAGCTGGCCTTTCAGGGCCGGATTCGCCAGATCGGCATAGGTGCGAATGCTGCCCGGGTTCACCGCCTTGGGGTTCACCACCACAACGCGAACCCGCCGCGTTAGGCCAAACCAAAGGCCCTTGGAGTCCCGCAGGTTCGCGGGGACATCGCGGCTGAGCGGGGCCGAGCGACTGGGGCGAAACAGACCCGCATCCGCAGCCTTGTCCAGACGCGCCGCATCGGCCAGCACCAGAACATCGGCTGGGCTGTTGGCCCCTTCGCGTTTGATGCGCTCGATCAAGGCGTCATCCTTGGCCTCGAGCAAGCGGACCTTGATCCCCGTCTTCTGGGTGAATTGCTTGTAGAGCGCCTTGTCGGTGTTGTAGTGGCGGCCCGAATAGACGCCAATCTCCTGACTGTTGGCCTTCGCCAGGGAAGTCAGAACAGCCGCCCCAGCCGTGACGCCGAGCAGGGCAGCCGCTGCCAAGCGCTCAGGTGCGATGCAGGAACGAAGACGCTGAAACGCCAAGACCGGATCAAGTAGCACTGGCGGAACTATGCCCAGGCCCGATCCCTTCTGGAGAGGGGGTGATCATTGGCCACCCGCGTCTGTGACATTCATTACATCCCTGCCCCGTAGGCTTTGCGCCGCAGCCTCAGGCAAAGCATTGGCACGGGGACAACTGCCACAGCGAAGCCTGCTGGGCGCCGGGGTCCTGCTGGTTTGTGCAGCAGCCCTCGCCCCGGTTCTGGGTCTGACCTGGTTTGCCCTCAGCGGCGGCGGCATCGAGAGTTGGGGCCTTGGCGATGAAGGTCCGGTTCAGGTGCGCAACACCCTGGCCCTGGTGCTCCTGGTCGGGGCGTTGGCCGCCGCACTGGGCACCGGAACGGGCTGGCTGACGGCCCGCTGTGAGTTCCCCGGACGCCGCTGGCTGCGGGTGGCGCAGCTTCTGCCCCTGGCCACGCCCAGCTATCTACTGGCGGCCACCTTGATCGACCTGGGCAGTCGCTTTGGCCAGCGCATCTATGGCTTCAACCCCACCCTGGCGGTGATGCTGCTGAGCACCTACAGCTATGTCTTCCTGCTCTCGACCGAGAGCTTCTCGGTCAGTGGCAAGCGGCAGCTAGAGGCCTGCCGCAGCCTCGGAGTCGGCCCCTGGGGCAGCTTTTGGCGCGTGGCCCTGCCCATGGCCCTGCCCTCGATTGGAGCCGGGGTGGCGCTCACGGGCATGGAGGTGGTGAACGAGCTGGGAGCCGTGCAACTGCTCGGGGTCCCGACCCTCTCCTCCGGGATCCTGATGCGCTGGCAGCAAGAGGGGGATCCCCAAGCCGCTGTCGCTCTGGCCCTGATGGCCCTGGTGATCGTGGGCCTCCTGGTCGGAGCGGAGCGCACCCTGCGTCGCCGTAGCCGCTGCTGGACCATCAGCGGCGGCGGCGAGCCCGAACAGCGCTGGCGGCTTCAGGGGCATCAGCGCTGGCTCAGTCAATTGTTTTGCCTAGCCCCTCCCCTGCTGAGCCTTGGCCTGCCCTTGGTTTGGGCCCTGCTGAGTTGGGACCAGCTCCAGAGCGAAGAGAGCGCGGAATTGCTCGAGCTGGGTCTGCGTTCCTTTGGTCTTGCCCTGGTGGCCGCCGTCCTGACGGTGGTCGTCAGCCTGGTGCTCTCCATTGCCAAACGCTGGATTCCCAATGCCGGCATTCGGCGCCTGAGCTTTGCCGCTGGTCTGGGCTACGCCATTCCGGGCACCGTTCTGGCCCTCGCCCTGATGCTGATCGGTGGCCCCTTGGCCCTGGCCCCTCTGCTGCTGCTGGTCTGGGGCTACGTCGATCGCTTCCTAGCCGTCTCCAAAGGCGGCCTCGACGCAGCCCTCGAGCGCATTCCCCCCAGCATCGATGAAGCCGCGACCTCCCTGGGCCAGAGCTGGGGGGCGTGCTGCAGCGCATCCATCTCCCCCTGCTGCGGGGCCCGCTGCTGATGGGGAGCCTGCTGGTTTTTGTCGACACAGTGAAGGAACTGCCGTTGACCTTTGCGCTCAGGCCCTTTGACTTCGACACCCTGGCCGTTCGCGTCTATCAGTACGCCAGCGATGAGCGGGTCGGGGCGGCCCTGATCCCAGCCCTGCTGATCTTGAGCATGGGCCTGATCGCCGCCGCCGCCTTGATCCCGAGCCTGGATCGACTGGAGCAGCGCTAGCGGCGGGCGACGACGCCCTGATCAATCAGCTTTCCGTCACGATCCCAAGCCCGCACGGTCAGGCTGTTGGGCCCAGCCTCCAGTTCCGCAAAGCTGTAAACGCTCACGGCCTTGGCCGATTGCGGCTTGGCGATCACGGGGCGGAGATAGGCCCCTCCGCCTCCAACGATCAGGTAGGTGATGCCGTCGATCGGCTTGCTGCGCTCGTAGTGGTGTTCATGGCCATTGATGTAGAGCTGCACCCCATGGCGCTGCATCAAGGAGCTCAACTTGCCCCGTAGGCCCGGGTTGTTGCCGTAGAGACCGGAGGAGTAGATCGGGTGATGGCCCACCACCACTTTCCAGGGGGCCTGGCTCTTGGCCAAGGCGGACCGCAGCCAGGACAACTGGGACGTCCAGGGCGCATTGCCGTTGGTGTCCAGCATGAAAAATTCGACCTCGCCGCGGCGGACGCTGTAGAAGCGCCCCTTCATGCCATAGGGCTTGTAGGCCACCTGGGGATCGCCATTGGCCGTGCGGATGTCGTGGTTGCCCAGGACCGCGTGGAAGGGGACTTTGGCCGCCAGCAGCTCGGCATAGGGAGTCAGGAAGGTCGACTGAACCTTGCGGATGTCTCCTGAGGGGTAGATGTTGTCCCCAGCCAGCAGCACCAGGTCCACGGGCTTCCGGCGATGCACCGCCGCCATTTGGGTCCCAACGGCCCGCTGATGGACGTTGCCGCTGCCCACATCGCCCACCGCTAAAAAGCGGGTGGTGTTCAGGGGAGGTGGACTCGCCACCTGGGCCCAACTGTGTCCAGCAGCAACGGTGGCCGTGGCCGCTCCAGCCATGAGCAGCAGCAGCGCGCGACGGTGCATGGCTGGGATCGAGCAAGGTCTCCCCAGGTTGACGCAATCAGGCCGCCGGCCGCTACCGCCGGCTGTGCTTTTTGGCGCACCCCGTCGCATCCTTTGCCGCAGCACCGTCCTCAGCTCGGGCCAGCCTTGGCGGAGCGACACAAACAACATGCTCCGGATCTTTGGAGATCGCCAAAGCCTCTTGGCCGCCCTGAGTTGTCACTGGTCCTATGAACTGATCCAGCTGGATCAGCCCCTTGAGCAGAAAACCCACGCGCAACGAACAGGCTGCCGCTCAGGTCGAACCCAGGGAACGTCGAAATAGGCCTAGCTACGGCGACGCTTGGGGAAGAGGAATTGAACCTGAGCTCGGATGGTGACCTCGCCAAGAAGTTGCTCGCCATCGATCTCCGCCTGCTGGGCGTGCCAATAGGCACTCAGCGAAGCGTTGATCGGTTGCTGTCCCAACTTGAACACCCGGCCGACACCGGCCCCAATCGGAACGGTCCAACCACGCCCCGTGGGGTTGTTCCAGTTGGCCGTAATGATCGGGCTGCTGGTCAGATACCAACCCTTCGGAAGGTTGTAGTTCAAGAAGGGCTGAATCAGCATCTGGCTGACGGGTTGCCCTTTCTCCCCGGCAAATGACCAGACGTTGTTCGCTAACCCACCGAGCACCCAGGGGCCCTTGGTCACCACCAGAACGCCGGTCGGTCCCGCACTCCAACGTTTGGAACTTCTCTCCCGATCGGTCGCCGTTGGGAGAATCATGGTCGGTCCGACTCCGACCGTCACATCTCCCTTCAGCGTGGGCACAAAGAACAGTGAGGGATTGATGTCACCCAGACCGTTGAGGGCACTGCCGGAGCTCCACGGCTGACTGACGAACGGGGCAATGGTCCGGGAAACGATCGTCAGATCCTTGCTCACCTTGAAGGGAACGACCGGCTGAACGTTGACGACATGCAGCGTCTGGTTGTGACTGGCCGAGGGATCAATGCTCGTTGGAGCCCACTGGGTGCCCGGAGTGACGTTCCACTGAATAGGCAGGCTGGTCAGGTTGGCGATGGGGTTTTGGGCCTCCTTGGCCAAGGCCGCTGCTTTGCCATCGCTCGCCTCGGTCTGCAGCTCTTGCTGCGAGTCCGGCTCAGGGGCTGCTGCAGACGGTTGCGCTTGAGCCAGGTGCTGAGGGGCCCGAAGCGGGGCCCAGTCAAAGGAGCGTTCTTGCTCCTGGGCCCCAACAGGAACCGAGGCGGACGCCAGCAAGGCCACGACACCGATGAGGGATAACTCAGCGCGTTTCAAAGCCATCCAGGAAACAAAAGAGCTGCAGGCACGTTCTCAGCGATCAAACTGACTAACAAGATCCTCTTGGTCCGAATCGGGCGAACCTGCAGCGCTTTAGAGAAGCGGAGAACCGATCAGTTGGCCGGTTGGAATTGCGGGGGTGTCCAGCTGCCGTTGAAGTAAGCCTCCGTCGGCGAGTAGATCCTCACTGCTACGTTCCAACCGGGGTAGATATCAAGGTAGTTGTCCTGATTCTTATCTCCACCGAGATGGATCACATATTCCCCATTGGCATTTTTCTTCGCAAAGGCACTATTGACGTTGTATTTCTGACCTACGGCGAAGCCTTCCTTGTTGTAAACCGTGACCGACCAGAAGGCACGCGGGTCGCTAGGGACATCCTTGAGCACGAGAACCTGAGGCTCTGTTGAGTTCACGACGTTGGGAATGGGATACACAGCACCCTGCTTCGGCAGGCCACCCCAGCCCACAGCAACACCAAAGTTCCTCAGCTCCTCTGATAATTCACCTTTCTTGCCGAAGGCGATTTCGGAGGTGACACCCTCGGGCTGCCTGCGCTTGTTGTAATCAGCTCGAAGATCCAGGATCTCCTTCATGTCATAGCGATGGCTGGAAACAAACTCACCTTTGGAGGCCTGCAGCAGCTGAATTTGATCTTGAATGACCCCGGCTTTTTTGAGGTCAGCAGGATCCTGCATGTTGACCTGCGTGCGCACAAAGGCGAAGACATAGCGGCTGCCCATATTTTCCTTTGTGAGCTCGTAGCGACCGGGCTTGTCAGCGATGAGCGGAATCCAGTGCTCCTCATCGACGACCTCGAGGATCTGATAGCGATCGGTCTGGGGGAGCACAAGAGTGGCGGGACTATTCAGATCGAGCACCGCGAAGGAATACATGGTGTCGAAATTGGGGCGAAGAATCGTCCGATCCGCCGGATCCATCGCGCCCTTGAGGTGCATAAACACACCCACCCCGGCGCTGCAGGTGCCCTTGGCGATCTTCTGGACGTAATCGGCAAGGATCACCTCCGTTTCAGCCTGGGCGTAGTTGGCCTTGGTCACCGGAGTGACCGCTGTCGCGGTTTCAACCACCGCAGGTTTCGGGCAATTGTCCGGCCCCGCAGGCTGGGACAAAGCAACTCCGGCATGAAGGGCGGTGCCCATAGCCAGGCTCAGAGCAGAAACAAGCCCAACCGCAGAGCGACAACGCAGACCAAATCCAGAAGCCATCGGACAAAAGAGTCTTTGCCACTGCATAGCCAAACCCATAGGCTTTGAAAGCAATCACGACAGGGGTTTGCCCGTTTCGGATCAAGGGCCTTCTTGCTGCTGATTCAAGTTCAGGCTGATCCAAACGGGAGCAGCCAAACACAAGACAAGCACCCCTTCACGATCGAAAGCTCTTTTTTCTCTGGACTCCTGGCTGCTGGAGGAGCTTGCTCGACCCCGCACCTTGACCAAAGACCTAATGGTGGAAATGCATGCTTGCATCCGAGCACTGCTTGCACATCCCGGTTTACCAATCTTGCCGGACGCGCTTACCTCACCCAACAAGACTCACAAACCTAAGGGCTTAACCGGAGCTCAGGCCGGGTCCATGAACCGTCAAAGTAAGCAGGCTTTGGGTTGTAAATCCGCAAGGTGGCATTCCAGCCGGGGTAAATCTCTAAGTAATTAGGCTGCGCCTTATCACCACCGAAATGAAGCGTCACTTCACCCTGGGCATTAGCCTTGGCAAATGCACTATTGACATTAAAGCTCTCCCCAACGGGAAATCCATCCTTGTCGTACACCGTCAGTGACCAAAAAGCGTTATCACCATTCGGCACATCCTTAAGCGTCAACGTTTGAGGCTTAGACGATGATGGGGTATAGAACAGATAAACAGCACCTTCCTTGGGTAATCCACCGATCCCAACAGCGACTCCCATGTTGTTTTGCTCCGGAGTAATTTCTCCCTTGCGGCCAAACAAGTCCTCAGACCTAATCTCCTTCTCATTGCGCTCCTTGTTGTACTCAGCCCTCAGAGCCAACATCTGCTCTTGGTTCCATGGGTGAGCCAAGACCATTTCACCCGGATCAGCCTGCTTCACCGACAACTTGGCCTGCAGAGCTTGCGCCTTAGCCACATCAGCAGGGTCTTGTATATTTACACCAGTACGAAAGGCCACTAGGGCATAGCGGCTTCCGACCGAGTCCTGCGTCAACGTATAGTCACCTGGATCTTTGTTCACATAGGTATAGCCCTGTGCATTCACCACCATGGCGCTCTGATAACGACCACCCGTCTCCGGCAGAGTGAATGTTGCAGGACTGGCGAGATCAAGAATCAACCAAGAATAGAGAGTATCAAAATTAATCCGAATCACCGTGCGGTCTTTTGGATCCGCAGCCTTACTTTCATTAGCGATGACTCCGAGCCCGCTGCTGCAAGTTGCCGCAGCGACATTGGCAAGGTACTTAGCGAAGATCGTCTGCGTTTCCGCATCCGCAAAATTCTGCTTCGTGACCGGAGCTGGAACCTCACTGGTCATGACCAAAGCAGGCTTCGGGCAATTGGCCTGCCCCGCTGGCTGGGACAAAGCGGGTCCGTCATGCAGGGCGGTGCCCATAACCAGGCTCAGAGCAGAAACAAGCGCAATCGCAGAGCGACGACGCAGACCAAATCCAGAAGCCATCGGACACAAGACTCTTTGCCACTGGATAGCCATACCCCAAGGCTTTGAAAGCGATCAGGACAGGGATTTGCCCGTTTCGGATCAAGAGCCTTCTCGCCGCTTATTCAAGTTCAGGCTGATCCAACCGGGAGCGGCCAAACACAGGACAATGATCGTGAGCGATGTGCTCAACCGACTTGATGTCACCCGAGCCTGATCCAGGCCGTACATCACAAAGGTCGAGGCCACGATCACGCCGAACAGGCCTGTGAACAAACCACTGGTTGAACGCAACACCTCTCCCATGGACAGGCCATCCTCCGCAGCCTGACTCGGAGTCAAGCTGCGGCCAACCAGCCCACCGGTTAGCGCCAACAGGGCCACCAACAATCCCCGTTCCCAGAATGTATGGCTGACTCCTTGTTGGATGTGATCGGTCATCGTCGCCCCAGTGCCGATGAAGCACCCCACAATCCAACCAGCGACACCCCACCAGGGCTGCCCCCAACGCATCCGCGGACGCAAGAAGGCCGCCAGGATGGTGACGCCACAGCTGAACACCATGGCGGCCACCGGTGTCATCGCCTGAACCAACGACAGTGCAACCAGCGACGACAAGAGCAAAAGAGTGATCTTGCGCTTTTTGAGATGGCGCCACGCCATCGAACCCGGAGCAATCAAGCGCTGAGACATCACAAGCAAAAGTACAGGTTCCCCACTCGATCGCGAGCAGGGAACCAGAGTTCAAGGGCGACAGGCAATCACTTCCCGAATGCCACCTGACAGGCGGCTAGGAATTCGAGGCACGGTTCGGACATTCACTAAAAGCGAAGAGCAAACCAGCTAAGGCTTTCCCCCTCCACAGCAACCTTGGCCAGGCCCGTTCAGGCCGGCAACAGCGTGCGCCCTGTTGGGATCAAGCCTGCTCGAGACTCTTGCGCCAGACCCAAAACGGAATAGTGGTGATCACTGTGATCAGCAGATAAGGGAGCGCCTTGTGAAGAGCTAGCTCGAGATCTGGTCACATAGCCCCAGAGCAATCGCGCACGATTGGGATCAATCGAGCCAGACATCTGTCAGGCCAGTCAATTTGAAGAATGCATGAGTTGTTACCCCGGGGACACACGGAGCTGACCTCGCTAAGAACACGAGTAGCCACATCACATCCCATGGCTCGGTTAGGCATTTTCTCGATCGCGATTGGATTACTCGTCGGGGTCCCGGCGGTAGCTGCCCCAACCAGCAGCTGTGAAGAATCCGCGGGATCACCCAGCGACCTCAAGGAGGTAAGACCGGGATTACTGCAGGGTTATCTAGCCATGGAGGCCCTACCCGATTCCTTAAAACTGCTGACGGCTCCACCCAAGCCAGGCTCAGCGGCTGATGCACTCGATATGGCCCGGGCCAAAGCCACCATTGACACCCAAGGCAGCCCGCGCTGGGAACTCGCCACCATCGACGCTGATCTGCATTTCCCAGCAGCCGCCAGGATTTTTTCCTGTGCCCTTGGCGTTCCGATCAGTCAGGAGGCGACCCCACGGCTCTACACCCTGCTACGCAGATCCTTGACCGATGCCGGCCTGGCCACATACAAGGCAAAAAACCATTACCAGCGCCCCCGGCCGTTCATGCGCAACGGCCAGGCCATCTGCACCCCAAAGGACGAGGCCAAGCTGAGGGAGGATGGTTCGTACCCCTCTGGGCACACCTCCGGTGGCTGGGCCTGGGCCCTGATCCTCAGCGAGATGGCCCCCGAGCGGCGTGATCAACTGCTCAGCCGAGGAATCGAATACGGCAACAGCCGCAGCATCTGCAACGTGCACTGGAGCAGTGATGTGGAAGCAGGGCGACTCATCGGTTCTGCCACGGTGGCCCAACTCCACGCTGATCCAGTCTTTCGCGCAGACCTCAAGGCAGCATCTGCAGAGATCAAGGCTCTGCGGATGCGCGGTCTTCCACCCAACGGCAACTGCAGCCTGGAAACCCGGGCCCTCAACTAGCCGCGACGCACTTGCAGTTGCCCTGGGGACATGATTTCAACCCCCGCTTCAGCGAAGCGATCCTGCAAGGCAGCGAGCAACTCCGAAAGGGTTTGGCGGTAGGTGCGGGCATCCCGCAGGTAAGCCGTTACCTCATAGGAGATATGGAAGTCATTCAAGGAGGTCTGCAGGACAAACGGAGCGATCTCATTCGAGATCCCACTCACCCCACGGGCAGCCTCGAGCATCAGCGCGTGCACCTGCCGCCAAGGCACGTTGTAGCCGATGCTGATCGTGGCCGAGAGGGCCACCGGTTGACGCACCTCACGCCGGGCAAAGCTGTAATTCACCACAGATGAACCCAACACCGTGGTGTTGGGGATGCTCACCAATTCGTTGCGGGCAGTCTGTAAACGCGTCGTCACCAACGAACGCTCCTGGACAACGCCAACCACACCGTTGATTTCCACACGATCACCGGTGCGAAAAGCGCGGGTGTAGAAGAGCATCAAGCCGCTCAGCAAATTGGACGTCACCACACCTGAGCCAATGGCAGCCAAGGCGCCAATGGCGAGCCCCGCCCCCTGAAACACCTTGTTGTCAGACCCCGGAATCAACGGGAAAGCTGTGGAGAGCGCAATCAGGGCGACCACAAAGGCGACGATTCGCGAGGTCGGCAACGCCCACTCGGCATAGAACCCGGGAATGCGCAGTCGACCGAGCCGAACCTGTCGGAACCAGGCATTGCTGAGGCGAATCAGCACGACAGCCAGAATCAGAATCAAGACAACCGCCAACAGATCCGGGATCGCACCGACGAGACCTGAGGCGATCAACGCCACCCGCTCCAGCAAATCCTCACGCAGTCCGACCGCCACCCAGCGGGTTGGTGGGAACAAGGCCAACAGCAACGGGATCAGGACGTAACTGACCACGGCAATCACAGCCAAATGCACGAATTCCCGCAAAAAACTCAGAACCAAAAAACGGTCCAACAGCTGCCGGCCGCCGCCGCTGGATGGTCCTAGTGGGCTCGCCTCTCCGTAGCGGTGCTGAATCTTGTGCGCCAGCCAGGCATTGGTCTTGAGCTGGAGTTTGAGCCAGAAGAGGTACGAACCCAAAACCAGCCCTGCGAAAAGCGTGCCTCGAATCCAGGCCAAGCGGGTGTTGGCTTGGCGGTAGTCCCGAACCGCCTCAGCAATCCGCTGCAGGTAGTCGTCAGCCAAAGACTGACGAGAACGCCCCGCACAAGCGGCCATCCCCTCGTCGACCGCCATGACCCTTTGAAAGCCTGCGCGCCGGCCTTGAAACCCGACCACGCTGTAGGGCGGTTGCTCTAGAACCCTCAGGCCCTCAGGACTGAGGGAGGGATCCTGGGCAATTTGAATCAACCGCTTTTGGGCGTAGTCGATGTAGTTGGGAAGGTTGGCGGCAGCGGGCTGCTGATAAAGCTCCAGTACGACATGGCCATCCAGCCAAATCGGAGCCGGCGTTGCCAGACAGTCCGGATCCGCTAACGCCAGGGCAGGTGCGGCCGACAACAGGCTGGAGACCAAGACGAGTCGAAGCACCGAACCAAGACACCATCTCAAAGTCCGCCCTATCCAGCAGAAGGTGAGAGTCATGGCATGCCTTGGCTAGCCCAAAAATGAATCGAGGCCACGGAAGTCACAGCAATGGGCAGGCTACGAGAACAAACTTCCCCCTGAACTCAGGGGGAAGTACAGCGCAACGGGCAGCTTGCTTAATTACAACCCTGTACGGAGATGCGATAGCTAAAACCAGTCGCACCTGGATCCTTCGAGGTGCCAACTTTGAAGTTGACCTGATTCACCAACTTTCCGGAGACTGCCTGGAAAGGACCGAACATCTTTCCCGTACCGATAGGGGGCTTCATCTGCTCGTTGACCACCCGCAAATTGCTGCCATCGGCGAACTTCAGATAGGCCTCAACCGGATAGCGGGCATCCCCATCGGTGGAATCCGCCGTAAAGAACAGCTTGTAGCTGCGGTACGACTGGGTGGCCGCGAAATCAGTGTTCCAGTTGGTCCGACCGAAGACACTGCCGACCACACCTTTGGGGCGACCCACTTGCTTCTTCACGATCCAAGGCTTTGGACCGTCACCATTCCCGCCAATTGGATAGAGGAACTCACAGCCCGCCATAGCGGACTGGGGCAAGGCTGCCGACACCGTCAAAGCCGCGAAGGAGGCAGCGGCCAACCCTGGCCAGCGGGAGACACCCCGTTTCACGCCACCGTTGATCATCGAACACAGCCCAAATCTCCTCCTCAGTCTGATGAGAAAGACCATCAGCAACCACGGAATTGGTCCCAAAAGGGCAAGCCTGTGTTAGGCCACCTGCTCGTTCATTCCAGATGTGCGGCTCTCAAACCAATCCAGCAACACCCGCGCCGGAATCTGAGTCTTGAAACGGCAGGCTGATGTTTCGGAGCAGGCCAAGGTGCCGTACTCCCAGAACTTATTGCTCCCCATCCCACCACCACACAGCCCGAAGTAATCGCAGCTGGATTCACATAGCTGTACTCCAGCTTGTTGATCATCCCAAAGCCGCCGGAAGCGATCTGAAGCAGCGGCATCAGCCAACGAGGTTGTGGCCAGGTTTCCCAGATTGAAGTCCCCGTACTGGCCCGCACTCACGGAGAGCAGTTCCGGATCGAAGGTGGAGAAGTGGCCCTGCCAATCCACACTCAAAATCGAGAAAGGGCGCGTCAGCTCGTTGTCACTGAGGCGTCGCCGACTCTCCATCAACCCCAACAGCTGCTCGAACTCGCGAAGCACCACCGGGAAGCCGTCACGCGCACTTAATTGCCAGAAGGTTTGCAGGAAGGTGTAGTAGCGCTCTTCCTGCTCAATCCCCTGCATCGAGGAGCTGCCATGCACCCCCTCCTGTTCTTCGACATTGAAACCAACCGCCTTGATCTGGTGATCACGGAAGAAGGTATAGACCCCCTCGGGATCCTCCATCGCCTCAGCGGTGAGTACTGCGATCACATGGAAGGGAATGCCATGGCGCTGCAGTGCTTCGATCCCGCGCATCGCTAGGGCATGGGAACCACGGCCAGAACGAAAACGCCGGTGTTGATCATGCAGAGCCTCTGGCCCATCCAGGCTGACGCCAACCACGATCTGGTTCCGGCGGAAGCACTCGCACCACTGATCGTTGATCAAGGTTCCATTGGTCTGGATGTGCTGCTCAATCGCGACGCCTCCGGCTGGCGCCGATGCAGCCAGGGCCTCTTGGATCAGAACGGAAGCCCGGTCGTAGTAGTCGTGCGGCAGGGTCAACGGTTCACCCGCATGCCAGACCCACGCCAATTCGGGACCGCAGAAGGGACTCTCGACAATCCGCTGGACCAGCAGCGGCACCTGAGCCAAATCAAAGACCCGGCGCTTCTGCCTATCCGGCAGATAGCAATAGTCGCAGTCGAGATTGCACAGGGAGGTGGACTGAACCACCACCATGCCAATCGGACCAAACGGGTGTGTCATGACGGGCGGATTGATCACCAGCCGCCATTGGCCCAAGCCCGGTAGCCATTGCCCCAGGCACCACCGCCGCCGCCATTACCCCAGCCACCGCCGCCGTTCCCCCAGCCGCCACCGCCATTCCCCCAGGCACGGCGAACAGCAGCACCACCATTCCCCCAGGCCCTGCCGTTGCCGTTACCCCAAGCACGGGCAATCTGCTGATCGGAATCAAGTCCTTCGCTGAACTGGGACTCAAACCATTCGCCCATGGCCCCATCCCGCAGGACCTCAATCCGAGCTTCAAGGGGTCGATGCAAATCCGGTTGGCGGAAAGAGGCCATCGCCGGCTGAGTGATCACTGCACTGGTAGCCAACAGTGCGGTCCAAGAGAGCAAGCAGGAGCGGTTCATGGTGTGAAAGGCAGATGTCAAACGGAGAGGGTTCAATCAGGACTTCTCAAAGCCAGCGGTGGTGGAGAGCACCATGCGGTAGTAATTCGCGATCAGCTCGCTTGGAAGATTCACCGCACTACCTGGGCCAACCCATTGATTGATGGACTTCAGCGTCGCCGCATCACCATCGAGGTAGCGCTGCATGAGTCGACCAATGGCGATATTGCTGAAGTTGCGCAACTTGGGGCTGGATTCCGCGGTTAAGCAACCCATCCCAGCCTTCCCATAGGGGATAGCGGGAACCAAGGAACTCTTCGGTGCCACCGCCTCTTGATTGCCCCGTAACCAGAGGGTGTCACCACCCAGAATCTTGATGGCACCCGATTGCAGCGCAGCAAGGGCTGCCGCTGGATCAGCGAAGACCTTGTACGAGGCCTCTGGTGCCAAAGCTTTGAGCTTTTGAGCCGCAACACTGTCTTGAACGACACCAACGACCTGGCCAGCCAAGGCCTCGGGAGTGCCGTTATTGCCCTCTGGAGCCAAGACCCTCACGCCGGATTGGGCAAAGGGAATGGTGTAATCAAAAGTCTTCTCTCGCTCCCAATTGAAGACCACACCGCAAGCGATATCAGCCTGACCGGAACGGAGCTTTTCCAGTCCTTCACTCACCGAAACGACCGGGATGGGCTCCAGCTTCAGCCTGCCCTCCTTCGGGTCATAGGCCTCTTGAATTTCAGCGCGAATGGCCTCAAGAACGGTCACGCCAAGCCCCTGGTAGCCGTCTCCAGATTTCTCGAGATACGGCAGCGCTGAGCCAACAACAACGGCTCGCAAGGTGCCCCGTTGAACGATCGAATCGATGGCAACAGCGGAAGATGGAGACGACTGGGCTGACTGGCATCCAGCCAGAGCTCCCGCACCGAGAGCAGTCAGCAAGAGAAGTGAACAGGAGCGCATTCCAACGAGGGCGAGCCTTAAACGCTGTCTAAACACGGCGGAGCCCAATGGCCGCGCGCCAAGACGATCTCGCCCGAAAGGGATCACCGAGAGGTAACTGCACCGCAATACTGCTGAGCAATTACCTCTCACACCTGTGGAAAGGGCTCGCTTCGATCTGACCGTGTGTCTTCGGCGGTCGAGCACAGCCATTCTCATCGCAGGCCTCGGACTGGGCGCCAACCCAGCAGAGGCCAACGAAACCAAGGCGCTGGATTACAGCGGTGTGGAGCTCGCTCAAGCGCCGAGCGAAGACAAACCAGCGACGAAGAACGACGGTCCTGGATTCACCGATCTCAAAGAAAAGGCCTGGCGGGGCTACCTGGACTTTTACGGATTTGGTCCCCTGCGGACCACCGGCTACACCACGATTGAGGGTATTGAGACCCCGACGGACCTCAGCCTGAACCAACTGCTCGACAACTTCAACGGTGCCCTAATGGGACGGGCCACCGTCGAGTACGACCGGGTGGGCTTCTTCGCAGGCATCTATTACGGAGCACTGCAAAACACGCAGACCCGCTCACGGAGTGGCAGCCGCGCCTGCTCCACAACCCTCGCCCAGCTCGCCCTACTGGAGCGGGGAAAAACCAGCGATCCCTGCTCACCGGTCCGGTCCGCCAACACGACGATTTCGCTCCAGGGATTTGGCGATGCATCGGTCACCGCTGATTTCCACCAAACCGTGGTCGATCTGGCGGCCCGCTATCGCGCCGGGGCCATCCAACAACCGGTGATGAAAAAGGGCAGCTACAGCTTTGTCGGCTATGGCGGTGCTCGCATCATTGATGGGGTTCTCAATCTGAACTACGACGCCAACCTGCAACTGCAGGGCAGTGCGAATGTCTCAGGAGCGGCCCGCCAACAGGTCCTTTCCCGGCTTGGAATCCCGGCCTCAGCGGAGAAAGCACGCTTCTTCCAAAACGGCGGGACCTTGAGCTACGGCCACACCTGGACCCAACCCATGGTTGGGATGCAGGTGAACTACGCCCTGACCCCGAAGTGGCAGGTCTTCGCCAATCTCGATGCCGGAGGCTTTGGCCTCAGTGGCACCAAAGACCTCTCTGGCACAGCCCAGGTCGGGCTGGCCTATGCCCTTGGGAACTCAGCGCAGGCGTCCCTCTCTTGGAAATACTTCGGCCTGGAGTACTCCGGAGGGAATCCAGCGGACTATGGCTACGCGGCCTATCAGAACGGGATCAACCTGGGGCTGCGCTGGTTCATCAACTAGAGGCCATCAACGTCGCAGCCGGGGAGCATTCATAGAGATCCTGGTAAGCGCGGGCGAAATGGCCGCGACTCAAAAATCCGTAATGACGAGCGACCTCTTGAACCCGCTCCAAGCCCAACTTCTGGCGAATGCTCGGATCAGCGAGGGCCGCGTTCACCCGATGGAGACGGATGTAGCGCAGCAATTCCATCGGGCCAATGGCGAAGGACTCTTGGCACCCCTGGATCAGAGTTCGGCGTGAGCTGAAGACGCGTTGACTGACTTCATCCAGACCAACAGGAGCGAGTTCGTCGCTCAAGGACCAACGGACCAAATCTTTGACGACATGAGCGCGGGAGGTCTGTTTGAAGGGAACGGAGGAGCCCTCTCGCTCGCACATCAAGGCCTCGAGGAGGATGGTAAACAGCTGCTCTGTAGCCTGGGGCCCAGCAAAGCAGTCCGGTCTCTGAAGTCGATTGAGCATGGCCTGACGGAGACCGGCAAAAGCCATAGGGGTCAGACGCTGTTGATTAGCTTCGTGGAGGCAATCGGCAACGCGATGATGACCGCAGGCGCGGGCAAAGGCATCAAATTGCACATGGCGAACTAAGGCGAAGAGATTGCCTGACCCGGCGCTCAGCTGGCAATAGATCTCCGGGAGATCCGGCTTCATCCCAGCGACAGTGAAGGGATCATCGATCCGCTGACCATGGGCCGCATGGTGATCAAGCTGGCCATTGACCTCGAGCGAGACCGAGATCACCCCGGGCTGACGCTGGCCATAGAGGAGCAAGCGTCGATTGGTCGTAATCGAAAGAAGAACAGCACCCCCAACTGCTTCTGCTTGAAATGAACCATTCAGCCGCCCGACTTCCAGCTGAATCACATCCAGCTGCTGACCCAGCCCTTCAATCAAAAAGGCCAACTCGGCAGCACTGGAGAAAGCAACCGAGCGACTGATGCCTACAACCACAGGTACCGTTACCGAGGTAAATGAATCTTAAAGAGCCCCACAAAACCCCTGTCAATGTGGTCACATAACTCCACTCGGTTCGCTTGATCTTGGCGATCGGACCCTTTTGCTGGCCGTCGGACCCTTGATTGACCTCCTGGTTGCTGGTGGTTTTGTTCGTCCCGCGACCTTGGCCAAAGGCCTGACCTTCGCGCGCCCACAACCCGGACGCTGGCGCCAGGCACTGTTGCTGTCGATCGGTGGCTTGCTGGTTGAACCGCTTGCCTGGATCCAAGCCGCGCTGATCCGCAACCGCCTGAAGCGCCTGCAACTCCCGGATGCCCCGCTGATCGTGATCGGCCACTGGCGCAGCGGCACGACATGGATGCATCAGTTACTGGGCTGCGATCCAACCCTTGCCACCGCCCGCAATGCCTTCACGATCGCCCCGCAGATCGCCTTAATCGCTAAGCCAATCCTTGCACTTTGGCTGAAGCGATCGATGACGAAGACTCGTCCCATTGACAATGTCAAATGGGACTTCAATGACCCGCAAGAAGATGAAGTGGGACTGGCCAGATTGAGCTTCGACACCAACATGGCGGGTGTCGCTTTTCCGCAGGATTACCTGTTTCATTTCGAGCGCTGCGTGCTGCATGAGACTCGTTCTTTTCGCTCGGATCTACTGAAGTTTTGCAAGCTCACATGGCTGCACGATGGAGGCGGAAAAGGACAGCTCTTAATCAAGAATTCGGCCCATACCGCCAGGATTCGCCTGCTGCTCGAACTGTTCCCCAAGGCGCGTTTTGTGGTCATGAAGCGAGAGCCAATTGATTCGATTCGCTCCTTGGTGCGGGTCAAGCAAACCCTCGCTGAGCTCGTGGGACTTCAAGCGGCGCCCTCCGAGGCGACCCAAGTCGCGGAGACGACCCAGGCCTACCAGGAGTTGATGGCGGCCTACGAACGCGATCGCGAACTCATCCCGCCAGGACAACTGGCGGAGGTGGACTACGACAGCTTCATCCACAATCCGCTCCACACCGTGGAAGGGATTTATCAACAACTCAATCTCGACTCCTGGCGCGACGCTGCCGTGCCCATTCGCCGAAGGATTGAGGCCAGGAGCGATTACCGAGCCAAGCCGATCAAGCTGGAAGCGGAAGCCGAGGCTCTGCTGCAGGAGCTGCTGGCCAAGGCCGGATTGGGTCGCGGCCAAGAGCTCGCCAGAGAAGGCGGGTGATTGGTTTGATCAAGGACGAAGAAGAGGAATCTCACTAGGAACTGACGCGACTGATCAGGTCCCGACCCAACGAACAAACGCTTGATTGAGAGCGAGGAACAAACGATTCCCCAAAGAAAGCGGCCTGAATCACCACAACCCGCGGACTGGAACGGCTTCGGGTTGAGGCGCCGGAGTTGACTCAACGTCAACGACCGGTTGCGGCTTGCCCTTAGGCGCACCACCAAAGAGGAAGGTCACGCCACCGGAGGCGCGCCAGTCGGCGGTCTTCTGGGAGTCCCCCCAGATCTCGGCACCACCCTTGGCGAATAACTTGAAGGAAGTGCTGCCCAGATTGTTGATCGTGTAGTCGACGCCGCCCTCGAGCAGGATCCCACTTTCGTTGTCTTGAACAATGGGAATACTTGCCGAGCGACCCGAAAAGATATTGGTGACATTTGCATTGGCATTATTCAAATCCCAATCAGCCACCCAACCGATGCGAATAAAGGGGTTCACCAAAGAACGCTGACCTGAGTTCAGTGGAGCTGAGACCTTTAAAGCGAGAAGCGTCTGCAGAAAGTTATCGCTGTAATCGCTGTAGCGAAGATTAAACACACCCCCGCCTGTCTCTGACCAGGCATGGTCCTCGTTGTGCGTCCAAGAGCCAGTGATCTGGGGCTCTCCTCTCTCAAGGCATCTCTTAGCTGATGCAACGCTGGCCTTACTCACGCAACTGGCATTGCCGGACGGCGTCTCTCAAGCACACCGCCACGCTCCACATCGATTGCACATGCAAGGCAGCCAGCTCATCTGCAGCGCTTGTTTCCTTGGAATGAGCCTCAGCGCCAAGGAAGGTTTCACTGTGAGCACCAATCATGGTCTGCGCGTGTTCTGCACCCCTTGAATTGGCTCCTAGTGCTCCGGACAGAAAACATCTCAATTCGCACCATCACTAATGCCTTCCGACCAGCCCAACCCTCAACCCCTCCACCAGCGCTCGACCACCTCCGGCGTGCCGTACCAGCGCGGTCCAAAGGCTCCACCATGGGCCACCCCCGTCAGAACAAAGGCTGATCCAGCAGTGCTCCAAAACGACTGGGGGTGCACCGTCGCAACCAAGAAAAAACCGTTGCAGATAGAAGAGTCTGCTCTTGGAAACGCAAGCTCCCAGTGATCAGTGAGCCAGGGGTGAGCGCAGGGTTTCGCTGCAACGGTTGCGCTGAGGGCTGATGCAGTGGTGCTGGGCATGGCCGCTGCGCTCAAGGAAGGGGAGTTTGCTGAAGCGGAGGACATCGTCGGTGGATCCAATCCAACCCGCCGCGGCCAAGATCTGATGAGAGAGTCAACCTGGCGAAAACTGGACGAACGATCAAGACGCGAGCGTGAGCGGCAGATCGAGGCGACCGAATTTGCAGAAGCGATGCAAGGTCGCAAGTCCTGGACGACAGCCCACTACCAAGCAGTTTTCGAATACCTGGAGAAGCATTCGCATTGATGGCAACTGTGTGGAGATTGAGACTGCAGTCGATGTATTGAAGGACTAACCACCCGCAAGGATGAGAACGGGCTGGATTGCCATCAGCCAGTGGTTGATCCAAGTCATCAGGACTATCTTGAGGTCACAGCAAAAGCTGAGTGCGTTCATATCCCATTCCAGATTCAGTTCATGCCACACACACATTCCAAGCTGCGGCCAGAGAACACATCCGCAAGCCAGACAAAGCAGCCAAACAAAAGCGTCGACACCAGCCGTCATCAGCAGCGGCCACAGGCCAGCCCCAGACCAAACTGCCCTCCGAGCTGGGATGACTTATTGGGACAACGTTGAGCGCCAATCGTCCAATCAGGCTTAACTCAAGCCATGGATAAGCGTTGGCTCGATCTCCGTTGGCCGGTCACCGTGCTCCTGCTTGGGGCCATGGGTTTTGTGCTTCTGGCACGAAGCAGCCGGCACCCGATTCAACTCCGCTTGGAGGTGAGCTTCAGCAAGCCGGTGACCGTCGGGGGGACCTTGCAACATGACCTCGTCATGGAGAAGCCGGTGCTGGTCCGCATGAGGGAGACTGTGCCGATTCAGCTCAGGATGAGTCATCCAAAACCGATCAACGTCGAGATCAGCGAGAAAAAACCGATGCAGGTCCGCGTGGGAGAAGAGAAACCGATGGAGGTTCAAGTTCAACCCGAAGGGTCTGTGAAAGTCCGGCTGGGTCTCTAGGCGCTAAAGCCAGCTTTGAAAACCGTGGATAGTTTGAAGTCAGCACCCGCTGGCCGATGGCTCCCGAACGCTTTTTTCTCGAGCTGACCCCTCCGTCTGAATTGCTCAGATCCGCGCCCCATGTGGTGATCGTTGGCGGTGGGTTTGCCGGGCTGCGGGCGGCCCATGTCCTGGCGGGGAAGACCGTTCGCGTCACCCTGATCGACAGGCGCAACTTCAACCTGTTCCAGCCCCTGCTTTATCAGGTGGCTTCTGGCCTGGTCTCCCAAACCGATGTGGCCTCCCCCCTGCGGGTGATGTTGGGGGAATCCGAAAACATCCAGATCCTGATGGGGGAAGTGGATGACATCAATACCAAGGACAAGGAGGTGGTCTTCAACAACCGCCGCTACCGCTACGACCATCTCGTTCTGGCCGCAGGAGCGACCAGCAGCTACTTCGGCCATGACGAATGGCGCAGCGACGCCATTCCGATGAAGACCCTGGAGGATGCCTACGCCATCCGCCGCAAAGTCTTGAACTCCCTCGAGGAGGCCGAGCAAACCCCCGACCCAGAACGCCGCAAGTGGCTGCAGTCCGTCGTGGTGATTGGAGGAGGTCCAACCGGCTGCGAACTGGCCGCATCCCTCAACGATCTGATGCGGCACACCCTGGAGCGGGATTTCATGCAGATCGATCCCACCCACTGCAAGGTCACGCTGGTGGACCCAGGCGATCGAGTCCTGCGGGCCATGGATCCGCAGCTCTCAGCCTCGGCTGGCGATCACCTCAAAGCCAAGGGGGTCGAGCTCCTGCTGGGGGGGCGTGTCAAGGACATCAGCGAGGGCAAGGTCGTCATCACCACCAAAGATGGCGAAGTCACCCTGGATGCCAACACCATCTGCTGGACGGCCGGTGTCGCCGCCTCCCCCCTCGGGAAGCTGCTGGCTGAGCGCACCGGCTGCGAACTCGACCGTGGCGGCCGAGTCGTGGTGGAGCCGGACTTTTCGATCAAAGGGCATGGCGAGATCCGCGTGATCGGAGATCTCTGCAGCTACAGCCATACCCGCGATGGCAAACCCCTGCCTGGGATGGCCGGCCCGGCGGTGCAGATGGGGGGCTGGGTGGCCAAGGACATCCTGGCCCAGTGCCAAAGCCAGCCCAATCCCGCCTTTGCGTTCACCGACTTCGGCAGCATGGCGGTGGTCGGACCACTCTTTGCGGTCGCCAACCTGCGGGGACTCAAACTCAGCGGTCCCCTGGGCTGGGTCCTCTGGGGCCTCGCGCACCTGGCCTTCATGCCCGCCAATGAAAGTCGGTTGACATTGCTGACCAAATGGCTCTGGATGATTGCCACCCGCGAGCGCTCAGCCCTGGTGATTACGGAGACGTCTTCGTAGCTTCGCCGCTCAGGGCATGGAGCGCGTGGTAAATCGGCTTGGCGACGAACTGCCGGCTGACATAGGCCGCCAGCACGCAAGCCACCAGCAGTCCCGGTAGCAACTGCTGATCTCCCGCCAGTCGAACTCCAAAGAGAATTGACATCACCGGGAGCTGGGTGGCGCCGGACAGGCCAGCCACCATGCCCAAGGCCAAAAAGAGTTGAGGCGAGCCCGCAAGATCGCCGATCACCTGTCCCATGGCCGCGCCAAAGGTGAAGGAGGGATCAATTAATCCGCCGGGGATACCGGTGGAGAGGGCCAAAACCGGACCCAGGATCCGCAGCAGAAGCGTGAGCAGATCCGTCCATAACCCATGGGGGAGCTCCACCCCATCGGCTGAGCCAAAGAGCAGCCGCCCCATCAGCAACTCGCCGTCACCACCACCGGTGCCGCCGCTAACCAGCAGAAACAGCGACAGGAACGCGCCAACACCCAGGCCTAAACGAATCGGATAACGGCGCGCCAACGCGACTCCCCGACGGGTGCCCGCCAGCAACAGGCGGGCAAAAGCCGCCCCCACCAAACCACCGAGCAGGCCAACGGGAAGCGCCCAAAGAACCTGCAGCAATTCCATCGGCTCGACGCCGACGGTGCCCAAGGCAAACATCGGCTGTCCAGCCAGGTTGCTGAAGGAGGCCGCCATCCCACTGACGACCAGGGCAGGCCAGATCAGGGTGGAGGAAAAGGCACTGATGAACTCCTCCACCACAAACACCACACCCAAGAGCGGCGTATCGAACCCTCCGGCCAAACCAGCACCACCGGCCACCGCCAAGAGCTCGGCTTGCCCTAAGCCATAGAACCAATTCGGGAAACGGCGCCGCAAAAAATGAGCGGCCGACGCACCGACCTGCACCACAGGCCCCTCCCGGCCGATCGGGATCAGGGCAAGGCTGGCGATTCCCCACAGGGCCAAGCGCTGCAGGCTGGGTGCCCAGCCCAGCAGCGCCGAGGCTTGGGCTGGATGCTCAATGCTGGTCATGGTCTGGGGGATACCCGAGCCGGCGCCCCGGGCCCAGATTCCCCGTTGCAACAACAGCAGGATCGGCACCACCACCAGCGGCGAACAGGCCAAGGCAAGGGAGGATGGGGTCCACCCCTCACCACTGAAGGCCGGCAGCAGACCCAGCAGTTGGTCCTGCCAACGATCGAGCATGTTGAAGGGCCAACAGGCCACCCCGACGAGCACACCAAGCAGCGACAACTGCAACAAGTTGCGGATCAGCTCGCGGGTGCGCAGAACCACGGCGGTGCTCTCAAACCGAGCACATGATGCCGCCGAAATCGCGTCAGATCAGTTCGAAAAAATCAAGTCTTTGATTGCACAAGCCTTGACTGATCAAAGCTTCAGCAAGCTATCGGCAATCCGCAAGGCATTAGCAATCACCGTCAGCCCCATGCCCACGGCCGGACAACTGGGGAAGACGCTGGCATCAGCGACATAGAGGTTGGCCAGCTCATGGCTCCGCCCCTGGAGATCCACCACCGAGGTCGCCGGATTGGAGCCCATCCGGCAGGTGCCGCAGACACTACCCATCACCGTCAGAGGAGCCTCACCGCGGGGGTGCGTTGGAGCGGGCTTCACCACATGGCAAAGGGGGTCGTTCTCCACCTTCTTCAAGGTGTCGATCCAGCGATAGACCAAGCGGTCATGGGCCTCGCGGTTGTTCGGGAGGTAGTGAATCTGGAGATGATTCCCCCGCAGGGTCACCCGGTTGTGGGCATCGGGCAGAACCGGGCTCATCGCCCACCAGGTCACCGATCGGGCAGCCAATTGCTCCAGGCCAAAGTTGGGCATCAACTTGGTCACCAGGGAGAGAACCGGTGGGGATTCCGCAAACAGGGCGTCCTGCAGAACACCACCGCCACTGGCAATCGAGCCCAGGGGGAAGCTGACATTGCTGTCGCCCCAGAGGTAATCCGTGATGCCCAGGCTGCGGCCATAGCGACCGGAATTGGCCGCCGCCGCCAGCTGAATGATCGACGTCAGCTGGGGCTTCATCAGATTGCGACCCACCTGATCAGAGCCGTTAGCAAGTCCGCGGCTGTGATGCTCGGTCGCCGAGCGCAGCAGGATCGCAGCACTGTTGATGGCGCCGGCGGCCAGAACCACCAGATCGCCGCTGAACAACCAGGCGTGACCGTCAACCTCCGCCTCGACAGCACGCACCTCATTGCCGCTGGGGTTGACGTGCAGGCGGCGCACCTTGACCCGATCACGGACGGTGACATTGCTGGCCTTCTTCGCCAGATCCACGCCGAACAACTCCGCATCACCCGTGGGGTCTTCAGCGGATTCCGACCAGCTCAGCGGCAAGGCATAGGGGTGGGTCCCCTGGCGCTCCAGCGCTGCCCTGAGCTCAGCCACCCAGGGCTCAAAGGACCTCGGGCGATGGCCATAGGGCCCAGTGCGCCCAGGCTCAGTCGGGTCGACACCGGCTTCGCCGTGGACCCGATAGAGCGCTTCGGCACGGTCGTAGTACGGGGCGAAATCCTCGTAGCTCAGCTCCCAATTCGGAGCCGGCCCCTCCTGCAGAGGGAGGCCGCCAAACTCGCGCTCGCGCATGCGCTCGAGAACGCCGCCCCAGATCTTGCTGTTGCCACCCAAGGCATAGATCGTCTGGGGCGAGAAGGGATCCCCATCGGTCCCAAACCACTGCTCACCAGGGTGGTAGCGGTCCTTGCGGAACAAGTCGACGTCCGCGACGTTCTGATCCGCCAGGGGCATCACCCCACCGCGCTCCAGGAGCAGGATGCGCTTGCCCGAGGCCGCCAACTGTCCAGCGATCGTGCCGCCAGCAGCACCGCTGCCGATCACGATGACGTCGTAGTGAATGTCGTCAATGATCATGGTTCTTGGGCTACTGCCAGACGTAGATCAGTAAAAAGAGGATGATCCAGATGACATCCACGAAGTGCCAGAACAAGGACGTGGCCTGAACTCCCTGTTCCCCGCCGCTGTAATTGCCGGGGATAAATGACTTCACCAACATCAATCCCATCAACAGGATTCCCGTCGCCACATGGAGGCCGTGGAAACCGGTCAAGAGATAGAACGTGCCACCAAAGGTTCCCGAGGTGAAGCCAAACTTCAGGCCGCCCCATTCCACAGCCTGCCCAAAGAGGAAGTAGGCCCCCATGGCCATGCTCAGCAGCCAGAACCCCCGGAAGAGAGCCATGTTCTCTTTGGCCTTGAAATGCTCAGCCAGGGCGATCGTCCCCGAACTGGACACCAGGACCACGGTGTTCACCAGCGGCATCTTCCACTCCAACCCCTCGACCCCAGGGGGAAGCCAGTCGAGGGCTGAGGTCTTCAGCAGGGCATAGCCGCTGAAAAAGGCCAGAAAGATGACGCTTTCTGAGCACAGAAAAATGATGAAGCCGGTGAGGTTGTGCTTGGGATGCAGCTCCAACTCAGCCTGGGGGGTCGTCGTCGTCATTGCGCCGCCTCCTGCAGCACCAAGGCGCGCTCCAGCTCAGCCTGGTGTTCCACCAGCGGTTCACCGCTGCCATAGCCGTAGGGACGCGCAATCACCGTGGGGACCTCCTCCCCAAAGTTGTCCTCCGGCGGCGGAGAGGGCAACAACCACTCCAGTCCGATGGCATTCCAGGGGTTATGGGTGGCCTTAGGACCACGGATCCAGGAGCTCACCATATTGAGCAGGAAGGGAATGATCGAGACCCCCAGCAGAAAGGCCCCCAGGCTGGCGATCACGTTCCAGAAGGTGAATTCAGGGTCGTAGCTCGACACCCGCCGCGGCATCCCCATCAGACCCAAGGGATGCATGGGCAGGAAATTCAGATTGGCCCCCACAAAGGTGAGCAGGCAGTGCAATTTGCCGAGACCTTCGTAGGGCATGCGCCCGGTGAACTTCGGGAACCAGTGGTAGATCGCCGCAAAGATCCCCATCACCGCGGCCCCGTAGATCACGTAATGGAAGTGACCGACGACGAAGTAGGTGTTGGAGACGTGAATATCGATCGGCACCGTGGCCAGCATGATCCCGGTGATGCCAGCAAAGACAAAGTTGAAGAGGCCCCCCAGGCAAAACAGCATCGGGGTCGTCAGGCGTAACTTCCCGCCCCAAAGAGTGCCCAGCCAGGCAAAGACCTTCACCCCCGTTGGCACGGCAATCAACATGGTGGTGACCATGAACAGATTGCGCATCCACTGCGCCACACCACTGGTGAAGAAGTGGTGAACCCAAACAATCAAGCCCAGGCCAACAATGATGAAGGAGGCAAAGGCGACGTAGAGGTAACCAAAGAGTGGCTTCCTGGAATACACCGGAAACAGCTCTGAGAAGACCCCAAAGACCGGCAGGATGATCACATAGACCGCCGGATGGGAATAGAACCAGAAAAAGTGCTGATAGAGCACCGGATCACCACCACCCTCAGCCCGGTAAAAGCTGGTGCCGAAGTTCAGGTCCATCAGCAACATGATCGCCCCGCCCGTGAGCGCGGGCAGGCCAATCAATTGCAAGGACTGGGCCGCAAAGGCGGTCCAACAAAACACAGGCATCCGGGTCAGGGTCATCCCCGGGGCCCGCATGCGCAGGATTGTCGTCACAAAGTTGATCGCACCCATGATCGAGGACACCCCCGATAGGGCCACGGCCGTAATCCAGAGGCCCTCGCCATTGAAGAGGTGTCCCGCCGGGTTCTGAAGACTGACGGGCGGATAACTCCACCAGCCGGCGTAGGCCGGACCACCTGGGACAAAAAAGCTGGCGATCAAAATCGATCCAAAGATCGGAACCAACCAGAAGGCCACCGCATTCAGACGCGGGAAGGCCATGTCGGGCGCACCGATCATGGTTGGAATCAACAGATTATTGAGACCGTTGAGGACCGGAAAGATGAACAGGAACAACATGATTGTTCCGTGCATCGTGTAGATGCCGTTGTAGACCGAGCGATCAACCAGATCGGCGGCAGGTGTAATCAGCTCCCCGCGGATGACCATGGCCAGCAGGCCACCGATCAAGAAGA
Source organism: Synechococcus sp. CB0205 (assembly GCF_000179255.1). Classification (NCBI taxonomy): domain Bacteria; kingdom Bacillati; phylum Cyanobacteriota; class Cyanophyceae; order Synechococcales; family Synechococcaceae; genus Synechococcus; species Synechococcus sp. CB0205. Next base: position 21,881 of record NZ_ADXM01000043.1, on the reverse strand, counting down.
AGAAGAAGGCCGTAACGATGTACTGGATGCCAATGACCTTGGCGTCCGTGCAAAAGCCTAAGTAGCGCTTCCAGCTGCTCTGCGGTGGCGGTTCAGGGGGAAAGGTGGCGATGGTCATTGGCTCAGGTCTCAGGCGTCATGGGGCTGATTGGGGTCTCCAGGGACATTCACCTGAGGGGGCGGAGCGGGAGGGACGGTCGCCCAGCCCGGGTTGGGCTTGGTCTGACGGATGGCGAACTCATCCACGGCAAGGCTCAGGCCCGCCTGCAGCGGTTGGCGCGCGGCCTGCTCGAGCCACTGCTGATGGGCCTGGGAGTTCTCCACCACCACATCGACCTGATTCGCGGCATGCCAGGTGCCACTGAACTGGGCATCCCGCAGGCGGTAGATCCCCTCGCGCGTTGGCGTGAGATTCAGATCAATCGCCCGGCCAGGAACCACGTCCTGTTTGATGCGGAAGGCGGGGATAAACAAGCTGTGGAGCACGTCCTCGGAGACCAACCGCAAACTCACCGGTTGATCCAGCTCCAGGTGCAGTTCCGTGGATGAGACGTTGCTGCCGGGATAGCGAAACTCCCAGGACCATTGGCGGGCAATCACCTCGACCTGTTCAGCCGGCAAGCGATCGCCGGGATAGCCCCCCACCTCTTCTGTGGAATTGCGCAGATGGATGTGCTCCATCGGACCCAACATCCCCAACTTGTCGCTGGCGCGAATCGTCCAGAAGGCAATCGCCATCACCAACACAAAGGGAATAGCGGTCCAGATGACCTCCAACTTCGTGTTGCCTTCAATCGGGAAGGCGTCGCTGTCGTCGTACTTCTCGGCGCGGTTGAAGAGCACCACCCAGACCATCACCGAGACCACGCCAAAGAAGACGAAGGTGCCGATGGCGGTCTCCAAGCTGAACAGGTCATCCACCAACGGCGCGGCCGTTGAGGCCTGAACAGGAAGCCAATGGTGGGACTGCTGACCCATCCAGACGCTGAGGGCCAGGAGCAGAACAACCCAAACCAACCAGGCCAACAGAGCGGGCCGGGAGAGGCTGGGGCGGGGGGCGCTATTGCTCATCTCAGGGCAGGGCGGTGTGAAGGTCAGCGCCGGCCTGCAGCAACTGGTCAGCCGCGATGTGCACACCGAATTCAGCTGCCAACTGGGCGCCGAGGGTCCCGTGCAAACCCAGCAGCGCAAACATGCCGAGGCCGACTAGCAGGTAGAGCCACTGCACCTGGCGCCCCATGTCGCGCCGCCAGAGATAGCGCTGGAAACCACGCCAAACGGTCATGGCCGTAATCACCGTGAGCAGCAGCACGCCGCCCACGCCATGCCAGAGCATCGTGGTCATGCTGCCGAGCCCAAAGGTGCTCACAACACCCGGCAGCGGGACGGCGGTGAGCATTTCGTAGAAGCCACTGGCGACGGTGAAAAAAGTCACCAGGCAGCAGGCCAGCAGGTTGTACCAACCGACGTCGTGAAAGCCCCCGCGGGTAATCGGAAGGGCCAAAAAGCGAAAGACCCGTTTTTCCAGGGGGTACAGAGCACCCACCACATCAAAGGCAATCGCAATCACAAACAAACCGATGGTGAGGTGCACCAAATTCGGATGAATGGGCAGGGCATAGGGCAAGCCATTCGGCCCTAACTCCCCCGCGATTTGATCAATGGGAGTGGCCTCTGGGCTGTAGGCCAAGGCCATCGCCTGAACGAGCATCAGATCAGCCCCTCCCGCGTGGCCGCCACCACCTTCACGGTGTGCAGGCCATAGGTCCAGATCAGCTTGTCGCCCAAGACCACTTGAACCATGATCAAGGCACTGACCAAGGCCCCAGCTCCGAGAAAGGAGAGCGGCAGAGCCTCAGGATCACGGCTGCGCAGCACATAACGCCAGCCCGTCAACAGGGACAACACACCGGCCAGGGACCAGCCAATCGTGGTGTGAATATCAAGGATGTTGCGCGCTGCGCCATAGGGCGAGGCCAAACCTGCCTCCACCTGACCAAAAATGATCGCAACGAAGATTGCGCCCGTCGCGAATAACAAATTCCAGAAACTAGCTTCAAACAACGCCGGGCGGCGCCAGAGCACCCCGATCAGATCGAACACGAACGCGATCAGGGCCATGGCGATCACGAAATGCACCACGATTGGATGAATCGTGTCCATCCAAGGGAGGTTGTGATCGTTGAGCGGCGGCAGCAGCTCAAGCATGAAGAACGGGCCAGGGCTCAACAGTGATCAGCCTGGCCACGGCTTTTCAAACTGTCAGCCGATTTGTGATGAAGCGGAGGCGACCTGCTCCGTGCGTGGCAACCGCCTAAAGGGGCAACTCAGTGGGACCAGAGGGACTTGAACCCTCACAACGTTGCCGTCTGCGGATTTTAAGTCCGCTGCGTCTACCAATTCCGCCATGGTCCCGGCGCAGACCATCTTAGATTTGCCGTGACGTTGCACCATCGCCGTGCCGCTGCCCGGGTTCCTCAGTTCCCTCACCAGTGAGACCCTGCTGGTGCTGGCCGCCTACGGGGCACTCGCCGGTGCCTACCTGGTGGCAGTCCCCCTGGCTCTGATGGCTTGGATGACCAAGCGCTGGACCGTGATGGGCAAGATCGAGCGCACGGCGGTCTATGGACTGGTCTTCCTGTTCTTCCCCGGACTGATCGTCTTCGCCCCCTTCGTGAATCTTCGTTTGCAGGGCCAGGGCAACACTTAATGGGATCCGGCATCACACGCGGCAAGGCGCTTCTGGCCGGCCTGGCCATCTTTGGCATCGGCGGTATCGGTTACTGGGGCTTCCAAGCCGCTGGCTTTGAAGGGTTTAGTGCGGGCATTGCCGCCCAGGCCCTCCTGGTGGTCATCGTCCTGGTCTGGACGGGCTCTTACTTGTTCCGGGTCGTGACCGGAAACATGACCTACATGGAGCAGCGCCGCCGCTACCGCTCGGGTTACGACGCTGCCACCGACGAAGAGCTGCAGAAGCGTTTTGACGCCCTCAGCCCCGAAGAGCAAGAGAAGCTCATGCGGGAACTCGCCCAGGACAGCGAAGGCTGAGGCCATAGGCTCAGCTGCAGATCTCACGCTGCCGTGACCACCAGCACCCCGATCCAGCAGCGTTTTCAGAAGCTCAAGACCGAGGGCCGCTGCGCCTTGATGCCATTCCTGATGGCCGGCGATCCGGATCTGGACCACACCCGCTCGACCCTCCTGGCCCTGGAGGCCGGCGGGGCCGACATGATCGAGCTGGGGATTCCCTACAGCGATCCCCTGGCCGATGGTCCGGTGATCCAAGCCGCGGCCAGCCGAGCACTGGGCAGCGGGACCACCCCTGGTCGGGTGCTGGAGATGCTCCGCAGCCTCAAGGGCGAGCTCACCATCCCGGTGATCCTCTTCACCTACAGCAACCCCTTGCTGAACCGCGGCATGGAGACCTTCTGCCGCGATGCCGCAGCGGCGGGTGCCGCCGGCCTGGTGGTGCCTGATCTCCCCCTAGAAGAAGCAGAAAAGCTTTCGGCCATTGCCGAAGCGGCAGGGCTGGATCTCGTGCTGCTGGTGGCGCCCACCACCCCGAGCGATCGCATGGCCCGCATCGCCCAGGCCAGCCGCGGCTTCACCTACCTGGTCAGCGTCACCGGGGTCACCGGTGTCCGCACCACCCTGGAAAACCGGGTCGCCACCCTGGTGCATCAACTCAAAGGGATGGGGCCAACCCCAGTCGCCGTTGGCTTTGGCATCTCCGGCCCCGAGCAGGCGCGCCAAGTTCGTGATTGGGGCGCCGATGGCGCCATCGTCGGCAGCGCCCTGGTCAAGGTCATGGCTGAAAGCCACAGCCAGCAGGGGGACATTGCTGCTGCTGCGGGTCAGTTCTGCGGCCAACTGCGCCAGGCCCTCGACAACTAAGCGGCCAGCCCTCGATCCGCACGGCAGAATCAGCGCAGTTCGCCCCTGCGAGGGACCGTTTTCAATGGCGCTGCGCAACCGCCTCTCCCGTGGACTCCTTGGCGCCGCGCTGCTGGTCGCCCCCAGCGCCGCCCAGGCCGGCTGGAGTGATTACACCTCCAACATCTCTGAGGTGGATGCCTGCAATCAGGCCCAGTACCTGATGCCTGAACAGGCCGTTCCGCAGCAATACGTGCTCAAAGTCAAGGACGGCAACTTCCGCTGCAAGGTGCGCTGGAGCGACAAAGCCGGCGCCGAACCCAGCAACCTGCCGGTGCTGCTGCCCGCCAAAATTTTCCAGCCGATCTTCGCCGGTGGCTGGCTGTAACTTGCTCGCACACGCCTGCTGATCCGTGCGCTTTGTTCTCTGGGGGACCTACTGCGAGAACGCGCTGGAGAAGCGCACCCCTTACCGCGAGGAGCATCTTGCGGGGCTGCAGCGCCAAAAGGATGACGGCGTACTGATCACCCTGGGGCCCACGGAAACCAGCAGCCACGTCTTCGGGATCTACGAGGCCGAGTCCAAGCAGCAGGTGGTGGATCTGCTCCACAACGATGTGTATTGGCGCCAGGGAATCTGGACCGCCCTCGAGGTCTACCCCTGGATCCAGGCCTTCTAGATCAGGCCTTCGGCCAGCCCGCCTGGCTCTGCTGCCAGACCCACTCGGCCACCTGCTGGACACCGTCCTCACCCAGGGCCTCGACGTAGCCGCTCATCTGTCCCTGGCCCTGGGCAGCGATCGCCGCAATGGCCTCCTGGGAGGCAATGCCCTGGCGCTCTAGGGCCGCCAACTTCAAGGTTTTGCCGCGGCGAATGATGTTGCCGCCATTGAGGTGACAGCCCGCGCAGTGGAGCTCAAACAATTGGGCACCATCGGCCCAGGCAGGTTGGGCCACGCTCAAACCCAGCAGCAACACCAGAGCCAGCAACAGCCGGCGCAGCAACGCAAGGGACATCAGGTCAAGGACAAGGGGGGCGCAGCGCGCCAAGCGTCAGTCTGACCGGCCCACTCCCGGTGTGTCCGCGCTCAAATAGCCCCACACCCACGCACCCCATGCTGTCCTTTCTGCACAGCGCCGACTGGCAGATCGGCAAGCCCTACGCCCGGGTCCAGGACCCCGACAAGCGGGCCAAGTTGCGGCAGGTGCGCATCGCCGCCATCGATCAAATCGGTCAATGCGCCAAGGAGCAGGCGGCCGCCTTCCTCCTGGTCGCCGGTGATCTCTTTGACTCACCAACCCCCAGCAGCAGTGACATCAGTGCGGTCTGCCAGGCCCTCGGCCGCCTGAGCTGCCCGGTGCTGGTGATTCCTGGCAACCATGACCACGGTGCCCCAGGCAGTGTCTGGCACCAACGTTTTTTCCAGGAGGAGTGCCAGCGCCGGGCCCCCAACCTCCAGGTGCTCCTGAGCCGCGAACCGCTCGTGCTGGAGCAGGCGATCGTGCTGCCCTGCCCGCTGTTGCGCCGCACGGACAGCCAGGACCCCACCGCATGGGTGCGGTCGATCGATTGGGCATCACTGCCCAGCGACCGCCCTCGCCTCCTGCTTGCCCATGGCTCCATCCATGGTTTTGGCTCCGATGACCTGGATGCCGATGAGGAGAACCCCGCCAGCGCCCAGAACCAACTGCGCCTCGATGCAGGCCTACTGGAGCAGCTGGACTACGTCGCCCTGGGCGATTGGCATGGCCTCAAACAGGTCCATGCCAAGGCCTGGTACAGCGGGACCCCGGAGCCCGATCGCTTTCCCCGCCATGACGCCTACCGCGATGGAGTCGTCCTGGCGGTGCGCGCCGAGCGGGGGAGTCTTCCCGAGGTGACCCCTCTGGCGACCGCGATGCTGCAATGGCACGCCACGGCGGTGCGGCTGAGCAGCGACGCGGAGCTGGAGCGCTTTGAAGCGCAGCTCCAGACGCTCCTGGGCGACGAGCCAGGACAACATCTCCTGCTGCTGGAGGAAAGCGGCAGCCTGAGCCTCGAGGGTCATCGCCGCTACGACGCGCTGATCGAGCGGTTGGAGGCCCAACTGCTGCGGCTCAAGCGCCGCGGGCGCTGCGCCCAGGCTCCCGATCCAAGCGAACTCAAGGCCCTCAGCCAGCGCCCCAGTGACCCCTTGATTGCCAACGTCGCCCATCGCCTTCAGAGCGAATTGGCGGACAGCGCGCTGCTGGAGGAGCGGCGCGAACTGCTGCAGCTGGCCCTGGCCGAACTGCACCGCTGCGCGGGGGAGTAAGCCATGCACCTGCTCTCCTGCCGCCTGCAACGGGTCCGTCAACACCTCGATCTCCAGCTCAACTTTGGCCGCCAACTGACCCTGGTCGGCGGGGTCAACGAATCGGGCAAAAGCACCCTGGTGGAGGCACTCCACAAAACCCTCTTCCTGCGCTCCACCGCCACCGGGCGCGGTGTGGAGGAGCTGCGCTCACGCACCCATGGCGGCCTGCCGGAGGTCGAGCTTTGTTTTGCCGCCCAGGGAGAACGCTGGACCCTGCGCAAACGCTTCGCTGGTGCCGGGGGAACCTGTCAGCTGAGCAACCAGAAAGGGCAGGCCCTCAGTGGTCCAGCAGCGGAAGACGAGCTGGCGCGGCTGCTGGGCCTGGAGGGTCCCGTCGAAGGCAGGCGGATCGCGCAGCTGCCCGAGCGCTGGGCCCACCTATGGGTGCGGCAGGGGGACGCAGGCTTCAACCCCCTGGAGGGGAAGCCGGAGAGCTACGACTACGAGCGACTGCTCCAGCAGCTGCAATCCAAGACCGATCTCGGAACGCTGCAGTCCCCCCTGGATCGCCAGGTGGTCGAGCAACTCCAGCAGCGCCTGGGACAGGTGTTCACTCCGACGGGGCGCGTGAAGGCCGGATCAGCCCTCGCCCAAGTGCTGCAACGGGAACAGGAGTGCCTGGAGGAGCTGAACGGGGCCAAACAACAACTGCTCGAGCTCGAACAAGCCATGGAGCGCCTGGGCGCCATCGCCGAGAGGCTCCACTGCATTGACCAGGACCTGCGGCCCGCCTTACTGAGAGAGCGGGAACTGGAGCAGCAACAGCAGTTGCTGCAGGCGGAACTTGAACCGGTGCTGCTGCAACGCCAGACCCTTGAGCAACAGCAGAAACAACAGCAGGAACTCAAGCGAACCCAGCAGGAGCAGCAGCAAGAGCAACTCCGGCTGCAAGAGCAGCTGAAGCAGGCACTTGAACAGGACGCCCTCAAAACAGAGCAGCAGCAGAAGCAGGAGCAGCAGATCGCAGCCGCTCAGCAACAGCTGCAAACCCTGCGGACGCGGCAAGAGGGAGTGCGTCAGCGGCTCGACCTCCTGCAACTGCGTAGGGAGCGCCAACAGCTTGAAGCCCACCAGCAGGAGATGAACCGCCTGCAGTCAGAAGCGAACCGGCTCAAGCAAACCCTGTCCCAACTGCCGCCGATCGATGCCGAACAGGTGCGCGGACTGCGGCGCGCCGAGCAGGCCCTCGCCCAGGCCCAGGCGCGGCTGGAGGCCATGGCCACCAGCATCGAAGTGCTCCAAAGCGATCAGGCCATCACGCTCGCCGGTGAAGCGATCCAGGCCGGAGAGAAGCGCCAGCTCAACAGCATCACTGAACTGCAGGTTGGAGCTGCCGTCCGCCTACGGGTGAGCCCCGGCGGCGGCGACGCGCTGCCCCAGGCCCAGGCTCAGCTGGAGCGCTGCCGCCAAGACTGCGAACGGTTAACCCAGCAGCTCGGGGCCGTCAACAGCGAAGCCGCGGAGGCGATTGAGCAACAACGGCGCAGCCTGGAGCGGGATCTCAGCGACCTTCGCAGCGCAGCCAAGGCCATCCCCTGGTCCGGGCTGAGCGAACGTCTCAGTGCCTTGCTCCCGCGCCAGCAGGACCTGGAGCAAGCCATCAGTCTCGATCGCCAGGAGGGACTGCCCAGCGATCCAACGGCACTCGAAGAGCTGGACACGCAGCTACGCCAGACCATCCAGCAACAAAGCAGCGCCCTCGATCAGCAGCTGCAACAGCATCAGCAGCAGCGGCAACAGGAGCAAGCCCAGAGCCGCCAGCTGGAGCAATGCCGCAATCGGCTCGAGCAACTCGCCGGCTCCTTGGCGATGGTCGAGCAACGCCTGCAACAAGAGTCAACCCCAGCGAGCGTCGAGCAGCTCCAACACCTCGAGCAAGACGTCAAGGAGCGGCGAGCGGTATTGGCGGCGATGGAGAGCGAACGAAAAACACTGCAGCAACACCGCCAGGGATCCGTTGGGGCCCTGCAACTGCTCGAGCAGCTCAACCAGGAGAAAGAGCTTCTCCTCAATGAGCGGGGGCAGAACGAACAGCGCTGCGCCAGCCTGGGAGCCCAAAACCCCAGTGCTCAACTGGAGCTAGCCCAGGCCCGCTGGGAGAACGTCCAGCAGGAACGCCAAACGCAAGAACGGGAAGCCAACGCCCTGCAACTACTCCAGGAGCACTTCCATCAGGCCCAGGCCGAGCTGGCCAATCGCTACAGCGAACCGCTCTGTTCAGCCCTCAACCCCTACCTCGGGGCCCTCTTACCGAGAGGCGAGGAGAAGGCCCTGTTGGCCTTCAATCCCAAACAGGGCTTCCAGCAACTGCAACTGCTGCAGGACAGCCAGGCCTATGACTTTGCGCGACTCAGTGGAGGCATGCGCGAACAATTCGCAGGGGCGCTGCGACTGGCCATGGCCGAAGTCCTGATGGGTGCCTATGACGGTGCCCTGCCCTTGGTCTTCGACGACGCCTTTACCAATACCGATCGGCAACGTCTCGATCCATTGCAAGCAATGTTGCAGCGGGGGATGGAGCAGGGGATTCAAATCATCCTGCTCAGCTGCCATCCCGAGGACTATCAAAACGTTCTGGGCTGGGCACAAAAAAGCCCCCTCCAATCGCTGGAGGAGGCCAATGGCGTGGAGGTCACGCTCAGCCGTTAGGGCTGTCGATCACTCTTCGTCTTCGTCGCTGCCGCCGGCGGGAATCAGACGGATCTGCTTACGGCCAAGCTTGATTTCGAACTCGTCACCGGGCTGAAGATCCAGCATGGCGGTGTAGGCCTTACCGATCAGCAGGTTGCCGTTGCCCTGAACGGTGGCGATGTAGCTGAGCTTGCGGCCACCCTTGCCGACCTTGCTGCTCACGCCCAGCTCAACGCCCTTGGCCTCGAGAAGCGCTTCGTAGAAAGCGGTGAAGTTCAGACGCTCGCCGCCGTCCTTCTTGGAGGAGACATAACCGCAAGCGCGGACGATATCGGACTTACTTACATCGCCAAGCTCTTTAACTTTGGCCAGAAGATCGGAACCGGTGAGCATTGAGGTAGAGGGCTTGAGCCAGATACTCGTTCAACATACAACACGGTTTAACTAGGCACCAGCTCCATGAAGATCAAACCAAGCCAGAATTCGGCAAGGAGTTGAGTACCAAAGGCCTCGATGCATCGAATCCGTGAATTACGCAGGGACGAGCACTCTGCGGCGATCACGATTTATCAGCAGGCCGTCCTGAGTTGCGACCCGAAGCTGTACACGCAGGCACAAAAAGAAGCCTGGGCCAGTCAAGGTCCGGCACTTGCACTTCAGCTCGAGCGCGGTCGCGCCCTGGCCAGCGAAGCAACGGATGGTGGCGTCCTCGCCTTTGCCCTGCGGGATCCAAGCCAACGCCTATCCCTGCTCTATTGCCATCCTGAACACCAACAGCGGGGCCATGGACGCGCCCTGATTGAGGCCATCGAGGCGGAAGCGTCTGAGGACAAGCTCGGCTTCCTCGTCACCGAAGCCAGCCTGATCTCCACCCCTCTACTGCTGAAGCTGGGCTGGCGGATCCGCTGGAGAGAAGAGCTCCTGATCCGCGGGGTGCACTTCGAGCGGTTCAACCTCGGCAAAACGCTGAAACCGATACTGAGCTGATGGCCGAAGCCCAGCTCCAACAGTTCCTCCAGAAGATCCAACAGCTCAATGCCTTCGTGGCCTTGACTGAAGCCCAGCCCGAGCTTCGGCAAGCCCTCAGAGGCTGCAGCAACCACCACGATGTGGTCCAACTGGCGGCCCAATTTGGCTTTGACATCGGCCGGCGCTGGGGGGACAGCAGCCCCCAGCCAGACAGGCCCGCTGATCAACCCAATCTGCTGCGGGGGGACTGCCCGGAGTCAGGCCAGGAACAAACCGACGTGCTCGCCAGTGGACAGAACTGGCGCCTCGAGCGAATTCATTCCTGCCAGGCCAGCAGCCCAGCCGAGGGCTGGTACGACCAAGAGGAGAGCGAATGGGTTCTGGTTCTGCGCGGAAGTGCGTCGCTGCACTTTGAAGACGAAGAGCAGCCGCGGGACCTCTGCGTCGGCGATGCCCTGATGATTGCGCCGCATCGCCGCCATCGGGTTACGGCAACCGACCCGAATCCTGGGACGGTCTGGCTAGCTCTGTTCTGGTCGGTGGGCGCTTGAGGTTGGATTGCCGCACCAGCCAATAGGCGGCAGCGAGGGAGAGGATCGCCACCCCCAAGCCAATCAGAACCGCAGGGTCCTTCTGCATCCCCGGGGGAGAAACGATCACCTTGCGGGACACTGCGGTCAGGGCCGTGACCAGCACTAATTCGATCTGAATCACGTGCTCCCGCAGGTAAGCGGTGAGGTTCTGCAGCACCTCCAGGGCAATCAGGATCACCAGCACCTGATCCAACAGGCTCACCAGGCCCTCACCGGTCCAATTGACCTGCAAATCCAGCAGGTCACTGCCCAAAAAGATCAAGAGCTGAAGGGTCGCGACCACCAACACCACGGTGAGGGTGACCGAGAGGACCTTGGCCAGAGCGCGTTCGAAACCCGAGATTCCTCGCAGGAACGCGCGATCACAAAACAGAGACTTCAATTGCGAAAGGGCGTGTACTGAGGCTTAGCCGGAGTATCCCCCGGAGGGTTCACCAACTTGGTGTCGCAGGTGATACTTCCGTCGGCCGCCGTCACGCAGTTCTTGGGTTCCACGGTGGTGGAGGGGCCCACATTGCTGCCGGGTCCCCAGAGGAAACTCTCCGCCTGGGCATGAACGGCCGAAGGCATTGCAGCACCCAGGGCCGCAACGGACGCCCAAGCCAGCCAACGCGCGCAGGTCATCTCAACGGTGCAACGTGCACCCACTGTGACGTGAGTGCAGGCCTCCGTCAGCCGTCTCCGACTTCCAGTCGGATTTCTTCCAGGAGCAGATCCAATTGCCCGAGGGAGTCCTCAACGGCTGGAGCGGCATCGGCAGAACCAACCTCGCCTTGGTCCTCGCTCTGCCAGACCGCCTCAATGGCACAGAGGCGTTCGGCCAGGCCCACCAAACCGTCACGGCGGTAGGTGCGGTCCAACTCATCCAGCAGGACCGGCATCCGAATCGAGCTCGCCCGCAGGGCTCGCCGCAGATCCGACTGGGTCCGGCCGCTATGGCGGAGCCAATCCTTGATGAACGATTGCAGTTCGTCTAACTGCTCAGAGGTCAGAGCAGCCATCAGCGCGTCGGGGGAAACCAGCGATCCAGTTTGCGCTGCGCCCGCATCCGAATGGGTTCGCTCATGTGACTCGAGCAGAGACCGAGCAGGGCGGTCAAGGCCACCAGGTCATCGCTGAAGCCCGCCGCCGGGATGAAGTCCGGGATCAAATCAACCGGAACCAGCAGATAGGTCAGGGCCGCCAGCATCGTCAGGCGAACCTGTGGCGGGGTGCCGGAATCCAGCAACAACTCGAGGCATTCGATGGCAGGCCGCGCGATCGCGCGACCTGCACGACGCAGGAGGCGTCGCAGCGCGCCCTCATCGACCTCGGTGCTGCCCAGCACTTGGGCATCAATGGGTTGAGCAGCAGGATCGACAGCCATGGGCTGGTGTCACCTCAAGCGGTGACCCCATTGTGGGGGCCGACCTACTGAACGACAGAACTGACGTCGACCAATCCGCTCTGGATCCCCACTTTGCGCAGCTTCCGCAGGGCCCGCTGGACCACCTGACGGCAGTACTCCCGACTGCAGCCCAGGAGACGGGCCACCTCAGCGAGGGTGCGCCACTCATGGCTGCCATCGAGACCAAAGCGCAGCATCACGACGGTGCGCTCTTTCGGCGTGAGGTTGGACTGATCCAGAAGCTTCCAAACCGCGGCATTGCGCTCCGCCAGTTCACAGCGCTCCATGGGAGGCAGATCCTCACTGGGAAGCACATCCACCAGTTCCGTGGGATCGGATTTGGATTTGACGATGCCCTGCAGGCTGACGGTGACGCTGCGGAGCTCACAACCGAGCAAATCCTCAATTTCATCGAGCGGCAAACCCAACGCTGTGGCCAGCTGTTGTGAATTAGGCGCCATGCCATTGCGCTGCATCAAACGCGCCTTTGCAGCCCGCAAACGTGTCAGTTTTTCGTTGACATTGACAGGAATACGAATCGTGCGACTTTGGGTCGAGAGCGCACGGTTGAGTCCCTGGCGAATCCACCAGTAGGCATAAGTACTGAAGCGGTGGCCGCGGGTGGGGTCGTACTTCTCAACGGCTCGGGTCAGACCCAGGGTCCCCTCTTGAATCAGGTCCAACAGGTCAAGTCCCTTGCCCTGGTAGCGCTTTGCCAGGTTGACCACCAAGCGCAGGTTGGCCGTGATCATCTGATCTTTAGCCCGCTCGCCCACACGCATCGTGCGCTTCTCGATGTCGTTGTAGCTGCAGGCTTCACCAACACCACCAGCCATAGCGCAGCGCTCGTGCAGCTGCACCATGGCTTGTACCTTGCGGCCAAGCATCAGCTCTTGCTCTGGCGTCAACAACTGGTGACGACCAATTTCACCCAAGAAAGCACTCAGCGAGCTGGCCATGTTTGCGCGTTCTGCTGATTTGAACCTAAGGGGTTTTTGACTCAAAAAAGAAAGCCACTAAAAAGCTTCCAACTTTCAAAATTGCTTCCCAAATTCAGACTTATTTCCCAATTGCAGATTGGCTTCCAAAGCCTGAACGAAACCAGCTCAGTCGCTCGCTCGCTACGGTCTGAGGCCCCATCCAGTCCAAGGCCATGCCCGCCCCGGCTCTGATCGCCGACATCGCACCGACCGTTCTCACCCGAGCGGGCGTGGCCTACGTCCACTACCTGAGCTTCATGCTCTGCTTCGGCGCCCTCGTGCTGGAGCGTCGCCTGATCCAGCCCAACCCCAACCGCAAGGACGCCACCTTGATGGTGATCACCGATGTGGTCTACGGAATGGCGGCCCTCGCCCTCCTGGTGAGCGGGATCCTGCGGGTGATGTACTTCGGACAGGGCTCGGAGTTCTATACGGAGAACCCTCTGTTCTGGTGGAAGGTCGGCCTCTACCTCTCCGTGGGTGGCCTCTCCCTCTACCCCACGATCACCTACATCACCTGGGCCATCCCCCTGCGCAAAGGGGAACTGCCCCAGGTCAGCGAAGGCCTGGCCAAGCGGCTGGCCTGGATCCTCAACATTGAACTGGTGGGTTTTGCCCTGATTCCGTTCCTGGCCACCTTGATGGCCCGGGGCGTCGGCCTGCCTGGTTAGCCCCAAGCAATGGAGCTACCGCCTCCAGCCTGCCCACTGGCCTCTGAGGTGCGCCCCTGGTCCGGCCAGGGGCCGCTCTTGATCGAGCCGGTCCTGACCACCGCCAGCAGCGCTGGCTACAGCAGTCGTCTCAAGACCACACCCGCAGGCTGGCCCCATCGCAAGCAGTGGTGCGTCTGGGTGGAGCCCGTGACCACCCAGGGGCCTGGGGCGATTTGGCAGCAGCGCTGGCATCAGGCGGTGCAGGCTGCCCTGGGCACCTGGCAAGACCAGCTGCCGATTCATCTGGTCACCGAGCCGCTGCGGGCCCACGTTCTGGTGGAGCGGCGTCGGCCTCCCCTGCTGAATAACCGCGCCAGCAATGGACGGGCCCTGCTTCAGTTGCGTGAGGTCCGCCGGGATCAGCGCTGGTCCCTCGAGCCGCTGGTGACGGTGCTGATCAGCCCCGGGCAAGCGCAAACGGCCATTCAGGCCACCAGCCTGCATGAATTGGGCCATGCCTTTGGTCTCTGGGGCCATAGCGACCACGCCGGCGATGCGCTGGCGGTCAAGGCCGGAGCGGTCCCGGTCCTGGAGCTGAGCCCCAGGGATCAAGCCACCCTGAAGTGGTTGCAAGAACAGCCCGGTTTGACCCAGGCTGATCAGCCCAGCACCCAGCCATGACTCCGCCCAGGCGGACCCTCTCAGACCTGTTCTTGAGACGGCCCGTATTCAGCTTGGTGCTGAGTCTGCTGCTGCTGCTCATGGGAGCCCTGAGCTTGAGCGGCCTGAAGGTCGAGAACCTGCCGAGCATTGCCCCCGGACGGGTCAGTGTCCGCAGCTCCTACCCGGGCGGCAGCCCCGAGGTGGTGGAGCAGGGGGTGACCGCCTTAATCGAGCAGCAGCTCAACGGACTCGAGCGGCTCGAGAGCATCCGCTCCAGCAGCAGCAGCAGTGGCAGCAGCATCCGGCTGAACTTCCGCGGCGGCTCCCCCGAACTCAATCAGGTCAACACCCAGAACGAAATCGCCCAGGTGCTGCGGCGGCTACCAGCCCAGGTCGCTCGCCTGGGCGTGCAGGTCAGGCGCAGCTCCGATGACCTCTTAATGGTCCTGAGCTTCAGCGCGGATCCGAAGCGCTACACCCCGCAGTTCCTCAATGGCTGGGTCAGCCAGGTGGTGCAGCAGCGGCTCCAGCGGGTCGAGGGGGTTGGTGATGTGCGTCTGTTTGGCGGGAGCCCGTTGGCCTTCCGGCTCTGGCTCAACCCCGCGGCACTGCTAGAGCGTCAACTGACGATCAACGATGTCGAGCGGGCCCTGCAGGCCCAGAACGTCCTAGCCGCACTGGGACAAACCGGCGAAGCGCCCATGCCCCCGGGGCAGGCCACCACCCTCCCGCTCGAGATGGAGGGCCGGCTGCGCAGCAGCGAAGAACTCGAGCAACTGGTGGTCGGCGAGGGCCCCGAAGGCGGAGTCGTGCTGCTGAGGGACATCGGCCGCGTGGGTCTGGGCAGTGAGAGCTATGACGCCATCGCCACGAACCTCCAGGGCAGCAGCGCTGTGGCCATTGGCGTCTACCAGCGGGATGGCACCAATGCCCTGGCGGTCAGCGAGGCGGTGGAGCAGGCCTTAGCGGAGCTCCAGCCGGACATTCCCCCTGGCATTGATCTGCAGCTGATCGTCAACGAAGCCGAGACGATTCGCACCAGCATTGGTGAGACCGCCGGCAGCCTCCGGGATGCGGTGCTGCTGGTGTTTCTTGCCCTGCTGCTGGGGCTTGGCAACAGCCGTCTAGCCCTGATCAGCGCCCTGGCGGTTCCGGTCTCTCTGTTGGGGTCGATCAGCCTGATCAAGCTGGCCGGCGGCTCCATCAACACCCTCAGCCTGTTTGGGATGGTGCTGGCCTCGGGCCTGGTGGTCGACGACGCCATCGTCGTCAGTGAGGACATCGGACGGCGGCTGGAAGCGGGGGCCTCCCCCTTGGCCGCCGCCCGCGAATCCATGGCGGAGCTCGGTGGGGCGGTGGTGGCGACCTCCCTGGTGCTGGTGGTGGTCTTCCTGCCGGTGATCGGGCTGGAGGGAAGCGTGGGCCGGCTCTACGCGCCCATCGCCATCAGCATCAGTGCCGCCATTGCGGTCTCGACGTTTAACGCCATCAGCTTCACGCCGGTGGCGGCCAGCCGCCTGCTCCACGCGGAACAACGCGAGCCCGCCTGGCTACTGCGCTGGATTGATCCGCCCCGGCGCTGGCTGGAATCCTTGGAATCCCCCTACGGCCGCTGGCTCGAGGGCTCCCTCAAGCTGCGGCGCCGCGTCATGGCCAGCGTCCTGGTGGGCCTTTTGGTGACGGCCCTGGGCCTGAGCTGGAGACCGACGGCCTTCATTCCCCAGGAGGACAACGGCCAACTGCGGGGGGTTGTTGTGCTGCCGGAGGGGCTCTCCCTGCAGCGCACCGAGGCGGTGATGCAACAGGTCCAAGAGCTGGCGGAGGCGGACCCCGCGATTCGAACCGGCAACTTCTATGCCGGCCGTTCCTTTGGGGACAGCACCCCCAACAAGGGACTGCTCTTCCTGCGGCTTCAGCCGATCGGCGAGCGGGGGCCTGGACGCCCCAGCACCGAGGCGGTGGCCAAACGGCTCAACCGCCAACTACGCAAGACAATCACTGGCGCCACGGTGATCGTCAGCCAGCCCCCCAGCGTGCGCGGCTTCAGCAGCGAAGGGGGATTGGAGCTCGAGCTGCTGGACACCAGCAACGGGCAGTTCTCGCTGCAGCAATTTGCGGGCGAGGCCCAACGCCTGATCCAAACGGCCAATGCCAGCGGATTGTTTGAGCGGGTCTCCACCCGCTTCAGCGCCGATTCCCCGCTCCTGCGGCTGGAGCCCGATCGCCTGCAGATGGCCTCCCTCGGCGTGGAACTGAGCCAACTGGTCAGCACCCTCCAGGCCAGCCTGGGCAGTAGCTATGTCAACGACAGCTTTGAGGGCGATCAGGTCCGCCGGGTGATTGTGCAGCTGGATGGAGAGGGCCGGCGCAACCTCGACGACGTCCTCGCCCTGCAGGTGCGCGCCAAATCAGGAACCCTGATCCCCGTTGGCCAGTTGGTGCGCGTGGAGGCCTCCAGTGGGGCCAGCACGATCAACCACAGCCGCCTGGTGCGCTCCATCAGCATTCGTGCCCTACCGGCCTCGGGGGTCAGCACCGGCCAAGCCATGGCCGAGCTCGAGCGGCTGCAGGGGCAACTGGGGGGACGGCGAACAGACCTGGCCTGGACCGGTCTGGCGGAGGAAGAGAAACGCTCCGGCGGCAGCACCGTCAGGGTCTTTTCCCTGGCGGTCTTGGTCATGGCGCTGGTGCTGGCCGGGCTCTACGAGAACCTGCTGGACCCGTTCATCATCTTGATCACCGTTCCCCTGGCCCTGCTTGGAGCGCTGGGCGGCCTGGTGCTGCGCGGTCTGCCCCTGGATGTCTATGGCCAGATGGGACTGCTGGTCCTGGTGGCCCTGGCCGCCAAAAACGGAATCTTGATCGTGGAATTTGCCAATCAACGGTTGCGGGAGGGACTGAACCTGGACCAGGCCATCCGCGACTCCGCCCGCTCTCGGCTGCGGCCGATCCTGCTGACGGCCATCTCCTCCCTGGCGGGATTTCTGCCCCTGCTGCTGGCCAGCGGCAGTAGCGCCAGCAGCCGCATCAGCATCGGCACTGTGGTGTTCTTTGGCCTACTGGTGGCCACCGTTTTGAGCCTATTTGTCGTGCCCAGTAGCTACAGGTTGATCAAGGGCTGGGAGCTCGAGCTCAAAGCCCGGAGGAGCCATGGCTAAAGCACTCTGGCCAGGTCTGGCCGCCCTTGGATTACTCGCACTCTGCGGCTGCGGCAGCTCGACTGGGCGTCCGCCGCAGAAGGTCACTGCCGCTCCACTGGAGCGGGAGGTGTTCGTGCAAAGCATCGACACCGTCAGCACCTTGGAGGCCACCGATGAAATCGAGCTGGCGGCCCAGGCCGGTGGACGAATCCAACGGGTCCTGGTCCAATCCGGTCAGCCCGTTGAGGCCGGGCAACTGCTGCTGGTTCTCGATCAAACCCAGCTCAAAGCGGACGTTTCAGCCCTGCAGGCCCAAAGCAAAAGCGACCAACTGGCCTTTGAGCGACTGGCCGGCTTGGCCCAGGAAGGGGCGGCAACCGCCCTGCAGCGCGATGAATTCGAAGCCAAAGCGATCGGCTCGCGCCAAGCCCTAACGGCGAAACTGGCGGATCTTTCCTACAAGGACGTCAGGGCACCAATCGCTGGCGTGATCAGCGATCTGAGCGTCAAGGCGGGGGATGTGCTCCAGGCCGGAAGCCCCTTTAGCCGGATCATCCGCAACGAAGCCCTGCAGGCCCGGATCGACGTTCCGGCCGGCCAGGCGAACCGGCTCGCCAGCGGGCAGCTGGTGCAACTGCTCGATGGTCAAGGGCAGCGGCCCGTCGCCAAGGGGAGGGTGACGATGATCGATCCCAACATCAACGCCAAAAGTCAGACCCTGCTGGCCAAGGCCAAGATCGAGAACCCCCAGGGCATGCTCCGCGACGGGCAGCGGCTGCGGACCCGTTTGATCATTGGCGCGGAGCGTCACCTGGCCATTCCGTTTGAGGCGGTCACGCGCCAATTCGGCCAGACCTTCGTCTTCGTCGTCGGCACCCCTGCCCAATGGAAAAAAGACCCGGGCAAAACGCCGTTGGCGACCATTGAGCGCCTACCGGCGGGCAGCAACGTGGCGCTGCAGCGCAGCGTCACCCTGGGTCCCCTGCAGGGGGATCGCTATCCGGTCCTCAAAGGCCTCTCGGCCACCGATCGGGTGATCCTGAGCAACGGCAGCGGGCTCCGCCATGGGAGCCCCGTTCGACTCAAACAGCCCTAGTCGCGGCGCGGAGCACCCCGGCGGGAGGCCAAGACCTCCTGCACCCGGCGCCAGCTCACGCCGTGATGGGCCAAAGCAACCTGCAGGTGAAAGACGATGTCGGCCGCCTCACCCGCCATCTCCTCAGGACTGTTGTCCTTGCAGGCCATCACGAACTCGGCGCTCTCCTCACCGATTTTTTTGAGGATCCGGTTGTCGCCGCCCTCGAGCAACTTGTTGGTGTAGCTGCCGGGTTCCGGCTGGTCACGGCGTCCTTCGATCACCCGCATCAATTCCGTGCAGACATCGGCGGGCGGGGGAGCGGCGCCAGCACCACCAGCCGTCGGGCTCGGTCCATCGTCGTAGAAGCAACTGCGCGCTCCGGTGTGGCAGGCCACATCGCCGCGCTGCTCAATCGTGAGCAGCAGCACGTCGGCATCGCAGTCGTAGCGCAGGCCGCGCAGGGCCTGGGTATGGCCACTGGTGGCACCTTTGTGCCAAAGCTCCTGGCGGGAGCGACTCCAGTAGTGCACTTCGCCCGTGGCCAAGCTGCGCTCAATCGCCTCGTGGTTCATCCAGGCGACCATCAGGACCGCCCCGTCGAGCCAGTCCTGAGCCACCGCCGGGATCAGGCCGGCCTCGTTAAAACGAAGGGAGCGAATGAAGGCCGGATCTGGGGCCTGAAATGATGCCTGCAAGGGCTGCCGATCCATCTACCCCGATCCTCCCTCAAGACCCACATCCAGCATTCACCGGGGATGACCGCCGCCTACACCTGCAGCAAAACCTTTAGCGGCTACCCCTGTTGCCACCGGCAGTGGAGGCACAGCGGCCATTGCCGCTTTGTGCACGGCTACAGCCGCAGCTTTTGTTTTTGGTTCCAGGCCGAGGAGCTGGATGAAAACGGCTTCGTGGTGGATTTCTCGAGCCTGAGCGAACTGGAGAAGCAACTGAGGCAGCAGTTTGACCACACCTTTTTGGTCAATGCGGATGACCCGCTGCTGGCGCAATGGCAATCCCTGCATGAGCAGGGGGCCCTGGATCTACGGGTGATGGAGAACGTCGGCATGGAAGCCAGCGCAGCCCTGGTCTGGGACTGGGCCAACAAGCTATTGAAGGCCCGTGATGGCGGCCGCAGCTGTTGCTGGAAGGTCGAGTCCCGTGAAAACGAGAAGAACGCCGCCTGCTACGCCGCCGTCCCCACTTGGTTTCGGACTGCTTAAGACGACCATCCAGCCCCATGGATTGCCTTTAGGGTCCAGCGTCTGGCGCAATCCCTGAAGTGCGGCCAAGCCTTCTTCGCATCCAACTGGTCTGCGGATTGCTGCTGACCTTGGCCATCCCTGCCCCAGCTGGGGCAGAAGGAGTGCCAGCGCTCTATCCAACCCATGAAGCCGCTGAGCAGGCCGCCAAAGAGCATTTCAACTGCAGCGGTGCCCACCGCATGGGTAATCAGTGGATGCCCTGTGAGAAGCACCCATCAGGGAACAAACAGCCGATGAACCACTGAACCGATGGCCACCCCAACACTGATCAAAGAGAAGCTGGCCATCGAACAGGGCTCCCAATGCGGCGGAACGCCAAAACTGGTGGCCGTTGGGATTGCCCCGTTGGGGATCATCTCCATCGGCATCGTGCCCATGGGCGTCGTCAGCATCGGCGTTGTGCCGATGGGCGTTCTGAGTCTCGGCGTTGTTGGCATGGGCGTTGTGAACGCCTGCGTGGTGGGGATGGGTGTCGCCGTGGCAGGTCTGAGCGCCATGGGGATCTGGACGTTGAGCCCGAGCAGCGGGCATCAACACCACAGCAGCACGCCCCCGCAGGAACAGTTGATGGCTTACCCCAGCCGGCAGATTGCCCTGGAGAAAGCCCATGAATTGGGCTGCGAAGGAGCCCATGCCATGGGAGACCTCTGGATGCCCTGCAGCGCACATCCGGACTGAAACCCGAACCTGTCGCATAGACGACATTCAAGTCTCAGGGGTCGTAACTTAAGATTCGCTTTCTATTTCACGAAAGCTTTTTCTTGCCCGTCGCACTCCTGGTCCCCGCGCTGCAGTTGCTGAATCCCATGCCAGGGGTTGTGACCCAAGACGCCCACGCCGAGCACCCGGCCCTGGACATCGCCTGTGCGGTCGGAACACCGGTGCGCGCCGCCCACGACGGAGTGGCCAGCGTGATCCGCAGCCACACCCACGGCAACACCGTGGTGCTCGTGGGCAACAACGGTCTAGAGACCAGCTACAGCCATCTGCACAGCGCCCAAGCGCCCGGGACCTACAAGCGGGGCGACCTGATTGGCCATTGCGGCAACAGCGGCGCCTGGACCACCGGGCCCCACCTGCACTTCGAGACCAACCGCCCCGCACTGCTGAGCAACCTGGACACCAGCTTCTACAGCGAGGTCGCGCAAGAGCAAGCTCCTCCGTCTACAGCGAGCAAGGGAACAGGTGGTTCCGCCGCCGCGCTGATTGGGCGAGACTGAAGCTTCAGAGGTAGCAAGCGCCCTTGGCTCGAATCGCGACGATTTGGGCGATCTTCCAAGGGCTTCTGATTGAGGCCCTGCCCTTTCTCTTCATCGGGGTGCTGATTGCTGGCTTGGCGCGCTGGATCGCACCGGGTGGGCGTTGGCTGCAGCAGCTGCCGGACCAGCCGATCTTGGCGCCCCTCAGCGGTGCAGCCCTGGGCTTTGCGCTGCCGGCCTGCGAGTGCGGCAATGTCCCTGTGGCCAGGCGGCTGCTCGCCGGCGGCGCTTCGATGGGATCGGCACTGGGCTTTTTGTTCGCGGCCCCGGTCCTGAACCCCATTGTGCTGGCCAGCACCTGGGCGGCCTTTCCCGATCAGCCCTGGTTGATCGCCGCTCGCCCCCTGGGGGCCCTGTTGGTGGCGGTGGTCCTCTCAGGCGTACTGCAGCGTCTACCTGAGGGACAGCTTCTGGAAAGGAGCCTGCTGGCCGAGCGCCGTCTCAGCCAGCCCCTGGCGGAAGCCAGCCTGCTCGAACGCAAAAGCGGTGTTCTTGGAACACCCACGCCTCCTCGAGCGGATCCCAGTCGGCCCAGCCTGAGGACGGTGCTCGAGCACAGCTCTAGGGAGTTTCTCAACCTGGCGGTCTTGCTGATCCTCGGCAGCTTGATCGCCGCCACCGTCCAAACCCTGCTTCCTCGCAGCTGGCTTCTGGCGGTTGGAGGTGCGCCGACCCTCTCGATCCTCAGCTTGATGTTGATGGCCGTGGTGATTTCGGTCTGCTCGAGCGTGGACGCCTTTCTGGCGCTGGGCTTCGCCGCTCAAATCACACCGGGCGCGCTGCTGGCCTTTCTGGTGTTGGGCCCGGTGGTGGACCTCAAATTGCTGGGCCTATTTGGCGTGATCATGCGGCCCAAAGCGATCGCCATCACCGCGATTGGAGCCAGTGTTGTTGTGTTGCTACTGGGGCAATGGGTCAACCTTTGGCTGCTCTGATCCGACCGCTGACCTTGGGGCTCTGGGGAGCCGCCCTGGTGCTGAGCACCCTGACCGGGCGACTGGACCTTCTGCTCAGGGGCGCCTTCCATCCCCTGGTGGGGCTCTGCGGTTTCGCCCTC
>NZ_ADXM01000044.1:0-63410 GCF_000179255.1 Synechococcus sp. CB0205 | reverse complement strand
CCCTTCTCCACCGTGGCCAGGGTGCTCAACCGCCTTGGACTCGGGCGGTTGCGGAATCTCGAGCCCAAACCTCCAGTGCAGCGCTACGAGCGCGAGAAGCCGGGCGACCTCATCCATATCGACGTCAAAAAGCTTGCCCGCTTTCGCAGGGTCGGCCACCGCATCACCGGCAACCGTCAGCAGGGGCGCTCTGCCGGCGTCGGCTACGACCGAGTCCACGTCGCAATCGACGATGCCACTCGACTGGCCTACGTGGAGGTTCTGGCGGACGAGCAGCAGGCGACAGCGATCGGCTTCCTGAGCAGAGCAGTGGCCTGGTTCAACGGCAAGGGCGTGGAGTGCCGCCAAGTGATGTCGGATAACGGTCCCGCTTACCTCTCACGAAGCTTTGACAAGGCCTGCAAGGCCCTTGGCCTCAAGCACATCCGCACCAGGCCTGACACGCCCCGCACCAACGGAAAGGCCGAGCGATTTATCCAGACCCTCTGCAAGGAATGGGCCTATGCGATGGCTTTCCAGAACTCCCAGGAACGCGACCACTGGCTGCCGCGATACCTCTCGATCTATAACCGGCTCAGGAAGCACTCAGCCCTCGGCGGCCGATCCCCTCAGCAGCGGCTTAACGAGCTGCTCTGCTGATCAACGTGGTGAGACACAACATCTAGCAGCACCTCCGTCACTCAAGTTGGTTACTCCGGTGGCAAGTTCCCTGTGATCGGCGGCAGTGCATGGGGCCTGGCGGCTGCCTACGCCTACAGCCAGAACATGCCTCTGTCCATCGGCACCTCCCTGGCAGCAGACTCCGCCGCCAACACCGGTACAAGCTATAATGTCGGCGTCAGCGGCTATTGGGTTCCTGGGAAGAGTGGCTTGATCCCTTCCGTCAGCACTGGTTGGGGCGTGAGTGCTCTTCAGAACAATTTCTGGCAGAGCGAGCGCTGGGCCAAGGCCAACTCCTGGTATCTCGGCCTTCAGTGGCCTGACACCTTCGTGAAAGGCAACGATCTGGGTATGGCCGTCGGCCAGGCTCCGTTCATCACCAGCACAGGTAATGGTAATTTTGCTGCTTTTACTGGATTTTTTGCTGATAGCACGAACACCCCTTTGGACTCCAACTACATGTGGGAGTGGTGGTACAAGTTCCAGGTGACCGACAACATCACCGTCACCCCGGCGCTTTACTACATCAGCAACTACCAGGGGATGGGCGGTCGTGTAACCACTAGCGGCGGCTACGACGGCACCAACAATGTGTTTGGCGGCCTAATCAAAACCACCTTCAAGTTCTGATAAAGCGAGACCGAGACTTCTCACCTACTGAACCAAGCAACAGGACGATGGCTGACAAGGCCGAGGGCCATCAAGCAGGGGCAGGCCCTACGACCTCGAAGTCAGCGTTATTTCCGATAGCCGACATAATAGATCCCTATGACTCGACCAGTCGCGTCCCTGAAAGGCATAACCGGTGGTATAGGGGACACCGAGAATCGTGCCTTCGCCGTAGAAGGGCATGCCCTCCCGTATGGCCGCAATCACCTCGCCGGTCGGATTGAGGATTGTGCCAGTCGCTCGTCCCGTGCCATCCGGCTTCGGCACACTCGTAGATACGCGAATGTATTCACCGTTGTTCTTGGCAAAGAACGTCGCAGTCATTCCCTTGCCATCCTCTTTACTAATAGTATCGACAAGGCCAAAACGGTTGTTGATGAGTGTCGATCCGAAATAGAGAGCCGGCGCATCCTTCCCTGCAACAGCAGCCCTTCCATCTAGCCTTGGGGAGCCCAGTTGAGACGCCATAGTTATTAGCTTGGCCATGGAGGTCGAGATCCTGAGGTCAGCTTAAGCGGGAGGCACTCCTGAGGCAGAAACGAGTGTGGGAGTCCCAGCTGCAAAAACCAGCAAGCCAATCAGAAAGGATTTGCGTCTCATTCAGACCCATCATAATTGCGAGAAATAACGGCGCGACACCATCCCGGCATCGAACGCAGTCATCCCGACGTTAAACAGCCAAGCCATAAAGATTCAGCTGCTATAGAGAGATTCACAAAATAACCTTATCTTCCTGAGCAAATACTCCTAGCCTCTGCAGGCATCGAAAGGCCGACAGAAGGACCCTGGGCTGTTTCATGAGCTGGTCGACTACGACATTGCCCTGGCGGCCATCGCCATGACATCTTTCGATAAACCGAGCGCAGCTTTTGCCGTGTGATGACTTCCTCCTCGGAGGCGTTTTGAAAGAAACTCCACCTGAGAAGCATCAGTGAGCTAGCTGATTGCAGACCCCTGCTCTACAGATTTTTCTCATCCACCAAGAGCACGTCATAAGTCCTGGCTCTGCCGGGGGGGCACTCTATTCGAACCCAGTGAGGTGCCCTAAGAAGTAAGAAGGCCCGCCAACTGGAAGCTCGGCCCCAGGCGTCGAGATCAGAAGCTCCAACCATCTCTTTCTTGCATCAAGCAATGGGTACGTCCAATGCATGAACGATCCAGGAAGGCCGTCTCTTCCACCGAGAAGGAGCGGCTTTCCTCTCTTTAAACCCTTCAGAAACCAAGGCTTCTCATACCGGGCCTCGGGCTTCCCATCCCAGACGCGGGGAGCCCGCCACCTGCAGATGGAACTGTGCTGTTAACCCGCGGTTCATTTCGAGTCACTGCGACAAATAGCGTAATGAACACGATCAAAACGATGAACCGGATTGCCCTACCAGTTGCCGTCATTGGTCCAATCCGGAATTCGTGTCGCCACATTCTCCGGTTCGAAGCAGCAACAACTCCAGTTCACGCTCCTTGATCGCCTCATAGGCGCGGCGAAGCCCATTCACCTCCACGCAAACCCGTTCTGGATCGCAAACCCGGTACCAGTCGTCGCCTGAGATCTCGACCGTAAAGCCAGTCTCTGTCTCAAAAACTGGAGGCAGGTCGTTCCCCATCGCACTCAGGCAGCACACTTTGCTGGTAACCGCAAAAGCGATGAGCTTGGTGGGGCTTAAGCATCCCTTCGGCTCAGAATGCCCTGCCGAGGATGCTGATCTCCACCGTCCGATGAATGGCGTTGAGGGGCACTGACCAGGGCGAGTGCCATCAATCGGTGAGAGTGTTCACCGCGGGCGACGGCTGCTGGAACGGATCCTTGGGAGCTGTCAGTGACGTGCCGCCAGTACCAGGCAGCACTTCAAACCCCATGTTGAACCAAACCAGAGCCCGGCGGATCTGATCAAAACCTTTACGATTACCCACGAGCTTGGCTTTGCCAGTTTTGACTTGCTCGTCGAGCGTCACCTGACCCATCATCACCGTCTCTAGGTCTGAGCGGTTGATAGTGATCGTGAAGTCGGGATGCCTAGCCTGTTGACCCTTGATGTTGGTCAACGTGCTGTTGCTCAACTCAACGACATACC
Organism: Synechococcus sp. CB0205; assembly: GCF_000179255.1. Lineage (NCBI taxonomy): Bacteria > Bacillati > Cyanobacteriota > Cyanophyceae > Synechococcales > Synechococcaceae > Synechococcus > Synechococcus sp. CB0205. The sequence continues at coordinate 60,012 of NZ_ADXM01000044.1, read as the reverse complement.
TTTCACCGTTGTCAGGAGTGATCAGGTTCATTACAAACCTCTGACCGGCCAGCTTTGAGCCATCCAGACGGATGCCCAGAAAATCAAGCCAGAGATCGGTCGACATTGCTCGGATCATGTCCGGCCCCGAAGCCTTAGGCGAGGCTCCTTTGGGAATGCCGTTGCGCAGCTCATAAGCGCCAGCGAGGAAGCTATTGCGGGTGCCAGTGCTCTCACGCTGATAACCGATCTGCTCATAAACATCGGCAAGGAGGTCTTTCGCAGGCTGATTATTGGGCTCAGCAAAAACTAGTTTATTGAGTATCTCTACGGCGTACAGATACTTTCCCTGATCGTATAGATCCTGTCCCTTTGAGATTATCCTCTCTGAGCCGCCCATCATTTCCACATAAAGTGGCGCGGAATCACGCGGCGAAAGTGGCATCAGAGTGGCCGGGTTAGCATCCCAATAGCCGAGGTACTTGTTAATCACAGCGCGACTGTTATGGGGCTCGGAGCCGTGATAACTGTGAGCTGCCCAATTCTGCTCCAGGGACTTTGGCAACTTGTAAACATTGTGAATCTCGTTGATGGTGACGCCCTGATTAGCCAAGTGCAGCACGTGGTTATTGAGGTGGGCATAGGCATCGCGCTGCGTACGCATCACCTCTTGAACACGATCATTACCCCAGCGGGGCCAACTATGGGAAGCAAACATCACGTCGGCCTGTCCGCCGAAGCGGTACAGCGCCTCATTGATCCCTTTTGACCACTTCAGGGCATCGCGCACGGCAGCACCACGAAGTGTATAGATGTTGTGGATGGAACCAACGATATTCTCCGCGGCCCAGAATGCCTTCATATCTGGAAACCAGGTGTTCATCTCGGCAGGCGCTTCAGTACCCGGGGTGTTCTGAAACACCATCCTTACGCCATCGATCGTCAGCTCCTCGAAGGGCTTACTGATGGTGACACTGGGAGCAATCAGTCCGAGATTGCCAGCGGCAGTGTTCTTGCCGATGGCCTGGTCCACATGACCATAGGGACTGCGCGGCAGCAGAACTCCATACTGGTAAAACATGCGACGGGTCATCGCGTTGCCGGCATAGACGTTCTCTGCTACGGCGTGCTCCATGAATCCGACGGGAGCGATCACCTTCACCTTGCCGCTCTTTACATCTTCTTCGTTGATAACCCCACGGACTCCGCCAAAATGATCGCCATGGGAGTGGGAGTAGACAACAGCAACCACTGGACGCGCACCGAGCTTCTCATTGATGAAGGCCAGCGCGGCAGCAGCAGTCTCCTTAGCAGTGAGGGGATCGAAGACAATCCAGCCAGAATCGCTCTTGATAAAACTGATATTGGCCAGATCGAAGCCGCGAACCTGATAAATCTTGCCGGGAACGACCTCATACAAGCCGTAAGCCATGTTGAGGATGGCCTGGCGCTGCAGTGAGGGATGAATGGTGTCGAACCTTGTGCCGTTCAGCAACCACTCATAGCTCTCCATGTCCCAGGCGACGTTCCCGGCCTCGGCCATGATTCGCTTGTAGGACGGCGCAGAGATGAAGCCCTTCTTGGCCTCCTCGAAATCCCGTTGATCATTGAACGGCAGGGTGGCGCGCACGCCATTTTGGAGTTCGATCGTGAAGACCGAGGGCTCCTTGCCCTTTGCATCAAAGTGCTTGGAGGGATCCGCCAAGAGGACACTGCCACCACCTCCCGCCCAGACAGGAATCGCCCACATCAACGTCGACGTCGCGATCAATGCTGCCCTGGTGATCGAGGGAAGGCGTGCCATGGGGTCTCCTTCGTCTAGAGCTATCTGGGGAGGCGTCGCCATGCGGCATGGCCAGGTTGGCCATGCAATGTTTAACCACCGCTGCCCAGAGGGCAGGCTTTGGTTAAACGTGGTCAAGACGCAGAGGTTGCCGGATCTGAACCTAACCATGGAGAACGGCCATGGTCACCGCCAGAGAACAGTCTCGCTCGCGTCCCCCGCACCCAAAGCCCCTCCTGCTACTAGAGCCTCCCGGGCGAACGACCTTGAGTGGCGTCTACTGCTGCTGGGTTCTGTAGCGGGTGCTTGGGTCGGTGGGGTTCTGGATTTGAACGTCACAGCTGATGGTCCCGTCGTCTGCGGTCTTGCAGTTGGTGGGCTTCAGCTCGGTGTTAGGTCCGATGAACGGCTGATTGCCCTTCCGGCGGAAGTAGACCTGCCCGTCCTGAGCGAAGGCAGGAGCAGCGAGCAGCACGATGGCGAGCAGCTGAATCAGGCGCATCAACCTTTTGAGAGTGCGGTGACCCTAGGTGAAATCACCTCAGACCCCTACAGAGACAAGTGCAGGCGTCCCCCCATTGGCTACATCAAAGGCGCTGGCCAGGTCGCGCGTCATGAAGCGGGCGTAGTTGCCCATGTGCACCTCAAGGCTGTGGCCCATGGCATCAGCCATCTGCTTGGGCTGCAGACCACGCCCGTGCCCAGTCGCGCTGTAGCGATGGCGGAAGCTGTACGGCACCAGCTCTTGGCCCTCAGCAGCGGCCTCAGCAGCGATTGACTGCCAAGTGGGCTGACGCTTCAAGAACGTGCGGATCGCCTCGCCTGCCTTGCCTGGCTGCCCCAGTGGCGGCAGCTCCTCCCCGAGGTGCACGCGCTGCAGCAGGCTCCAATCCACGGGGCCGTCAACGTCATTCACCAGCAGCGGGTAGAGGCGACGCTCAGCCGTGCGGGCTCCTTTCTTCCCGCCTTTGCTCTTGCAATAGGTGGACCACAACTCGGTGCCGCCGTTACGGGTGACGAGGTAGCGGAGGTCTTCAGGGCGCAGGCCATAGACGGCCATCAGCTGCAGGGCAAAGCGCCAACGATCGCCCGCCTTGCTATCGGGCATGGCCTCGATGAGGCGCAGCACCTGCGCGTCGGTCAAGGGGTAGCCAATGCGCTTCTCGTTGACGTATTCGCCATCCACGGATGAGGGCGGCAGCCAGCACGACTTGAACTTGCGGCGCTCGACGCAATAGCGGAGAAAGCCGCTGAGGGATTGGCGCATGATTTGGCGTTGGCGGGTGCCTGGTGCCCATTGCGCCAGGGCCATGTCGCAGAGGTCCGTGCCATTAGTCGGGGCCTTCTTGCTGGCCAGTGCTTTGAAGGCTGCCTCGAAGACGGGCGTGTATTTAGCGCGCCAGGTGCGATCAGAGACGCGCTGCTTGTGCTGGCGATAGGCGTCGGCGGCCTCATCCCAGTCGGTGCTGTGATCAGAGCGCACCACCGCGGCGAGCTTGGCTGCACCTCTGAGGTCAACACCACCAGAGGCGTACGCCTTGGCGATCACCTTGATGTGCTGCAGGGCGTCCACCCAGTTGGCCTCTTCCCAGGCGTAGGGGAGATTCATGGACTGCGTCTTGAGCCCTTCAACGCGGAGCTGTAGCCGCATACGCCCGCAATCAGGCATCACGAGCCAGCCACGTCCGACCTGTACGCGGACGGCCTTGCGTAATTGGGTGGCCCAATCAGGTGATGTGGTCATTTGCCTGCCTCGCTCTCGATGCGGCAAGCAGTGACCGCTGCGGGGAACGAATCAGCCGCCTTTCGCTTGTCGACCATGCAGCCGAGGAAGCGTGCATGGCGTCTGTCCATTGCGGCGAACTCTGACCCTCCATATCGGGTGCGCAGCGTCTTGAGCCCTTCAGAGGCTTGCTGCTCCGCAGCAAAGAACTCCGCATACAGCTGGTCGTTGGCTTGCTTGGGACTAGCGCCGCAGCCAACAAGGAACGGCAGTACCAGCAGGGGGAGGAGTTTTTGCACGGCGCTGGGAGCACTAGGTCATTTCTACACGGTTACCCGTGTAAAAGGCAATACCTCCGTGCCGTTCGATGCCGACCCTCGCCGCCCCATACAAGGCCAAAACTGGCTTAGCGACTGAGATTCCCAGTATTTGCGTTGAATGACCAGTCCCTTTGGGAGCACTAGGTCGCAGGTTCGAATCCTGTCGCCCCGATTCAGAAAGAGCGATGCCTTGCAGTGGGACTTAGGCGTGAACACCACGACCTAGGCACATTTCACCGACAAGAGCCTCTGGCCATCGTCATCCCCCCGTTTGCCCGATCCGTGGCTAAGCCGGGGTGTAAGAGAGAAATCCGTGGGCAAGCTGTTCAACTTGGCTGTTGAGCTCTCTAAGGGCGAGATAGTCGGGACGTTGGTCCACGCAGCGAGTGCTGAGGAGGCCAGAGCTTTTGGACAGGATCTCTTCCCAGGCTGCAACGTGATGGCCGTCCTGCATGAAGGCGAACCTGGCGCCAAGAACGACTGAGAGATGGTCACCCAGAAGCTCACTACATCGGCGCTAGCACTCCTTGCCGGGGTGCTGGTTGCTGCCCCAGCGCTGGCTCAGAGAGACGAGCGACCACCGCAACGCACAGACCACTACAAGACTCCTTGCACCATCAATTCTTTCCCCTCTTGGTGTGCCGTCAGCCTCGTTGGCGACATTCCGCAGAGCATGAAGGTTGAGTTCGCCCATGGAGACGGCCCGATCTTCACCTTGCTGCCGATCAGCCAAAACCGGGACTCACTTGGTGCGCTGAAGATGCGCGAGTTGAACACAGGCCAGGTCTGGATGCAGCGGGACTACGGCTTCAGCTTCTTGCTTGAAGAGGGCGAGTTCAGCAATGCAATTTGCGTTGGGCCTGGAGCACGACTTCCTTATCCCCGAGGCTGCGCCAAGCCCTAACCCGCCAGCCGCTTCGCCGGCCCCAGATCCCTCCTCAGGGGAGATAACACAGACGGCGTAACGGAATCCAGAAGTCCCGTCCAATTCCGCCTGGCTATCGATACCCCTAGGGAACAACCATCACCTCATCAACGGCAGATCCAAGGACCACTGTCAGGGAGACTCACTCGTACGGCCCAACTGGTCGCTCACCTGCCGAACGCGCCATCACGCTGCCGCTGTTGAATCTAGGTCCCAGAAGCTCGAACCGCTCCTAGTGAAGAGGCACAGAGTGCTCAACCCGGAGCTTGTGACGCGATAGGTCTGTCCATCTGCCTTGCTTTTGAGCATGGCCTGTAATTCGGCAAGCTCGCGCTGTTCGTGCTCCTCTGTCTGACTCCAGCCCTGGTGTGTGAGGACTTCGATGCGGTACACGGAACCCTGATGTGGTGTGGTGGGCGCACAAATTCGATCAACCGTTCGGCGTTTGGGGAAATTGACAGGAAGACTTTGGGATCACGTCACCAAGAGCTGAAAGTCCACGCAGTAAAAAGCCGGAGTCCCACCCCCGGCCGTGTCTTCCCTTACCCAGTTGTCCGCAGTATTACGGGTGAATAGAAGCGGCGCCAGTAGACGTTGCCATGGGTACGGCTACCTATGTGCTCGTTGGATTTTCCCTACCTAAGGGGATCAGGGTGCAGAGGGAAAGCCCGCACACCTTGAGCAGGACAAAACACAGCTCGAGGGGTTCCGCGCACAAAGCCATGGACGCTCCTCTTCCATCAAGCTGCCCCCGCTGCCGAGTGATCAAGCTCTCCCCGAACAGCACATTGACGTGCCGACGGACAACCTCGTCAGTCGAACCGACTGCACTTGCAAGAGCCAGAGGCATCTGCCAATCGTCGTCCCGGGTGAGGTGATCAAGGATCTTCTGACGAAGCTCACGCCTGTCTTCCCGCATTTCGTCACCGCCAACAGAGGCCAGCGACAAGCTGTAGCGCTCTTCGCAGCCACCGAGTGTCCAGTTGGTGGCGCGGATGCTTGGGGAGCGCTTGATCGCTGCCTTGATCCTGAACGTCCCACCTCTGGTTTCTTGACCAACCAAGAAACGGAAGGGGCATCGGATCAGGAAGCGGCAAAACAGCGCCACAAGCACAGCTGTTACAACGCTTCAGCCAGAAAGCGCGAACAGCTCCCTACAGTTCGAAATATTCCTTTACAACGGGATTGCTCGGCATGTTCACGCTTGAAAAAGCTGCCCAGATCTTCCCGGAGACACGTTCGGCTGATGTTGTTCCTGCGATCACAGCACGCTTTGCGCTACTGAGCGCAGAAGATCAGCTCGCCCTGATTTGGTACGCCTATCTCCAGATGGGCACAACGATCACGGTGGCTGCCCCCGCTGCCGCCCGGATGCAGTTTGCGGAGCGCATCCTCAACGACATCAAGGCGATGGGCTTCCTGGAGCAGAGCCAGGTGATGTGTGATCTGGCAAACCGCAGCGATACGGAGATCGGCCGGACCTATGCGACCTGGTCGGTCAATATCAAGCTGGGCTTCTGGTATCAGCTCGGTGAGTGGATGGCTGCCGGTCAGGTGGCTCCGATCCCGGAGGACTATCAGCTCTCAGCCAACGCCTCCGCCGTCCTCAACTCCCTCAAGGGTGTTGAACAGGGCCAGCAAATCACCTTGCTGCGCAATTTCGTGGTGGACATGGGCTTCGATCCAGCCAAGGGCGAAGGTCAGCGGGTCATGGAGCCCGTTGCTCCTCCCACACCGGAAGAGCAGCGCAAGAAGGTGTTCATCGAGGGGGTGATCAACCCCACGGTGAACAGCTACATGGATCTGCTCAACGCCAACGACTTTGACAACCTGATCCAGCTGTTCCTGCCCGACGGCGCTCTTCAGGCTCCGTTCCAAAAGCCGATCGTGGGCACCGATGCGATCCTGCGTTTCTTCCGCGAGGACTGCCAGAACCTCAGGCTTCTGCCTGAGCGTGGCTACGCCGAACCCACTAACGACGGGTTCACCCAGATCAAGGTGACCGGCAAAGTGCAGACCCCCTGGTTCGGTGCCGGCATCGGTATGAACGTGGCCTGGCGCTTTCTGCTCAACCCCGAAGGAAAGATCTACTTCGTGGCGATTGACCTGCTCGCATCACCGGCCGATCTGCTCAAGTTCGCCCGTTGAGCCTGCTGCTCAACGGAGGCTTGATCTTGGGCTGGGGACTCTCCCTGGCCCTGGCACTGGAGGCCAACACAACCCAAGCCCCTCTTTGGCTTTTGGTGGTGTTGGTCCTTCTGCGCACCCAGCTGCAAACCGGGCTGTTCATCGTGGCCCATGACGCCATGCATGGTCTGCTTGTCCCAGGACGCCGCCGCTGGAACAACGCCATGGGTGCTTTTGCGCTGCTGCTTTATGCGGGCTTGCCGTTTGCTGGGTGTTTACGGCAACACCAGCGCCATCACCGTGCACCGGGGAGTCTCCAGGATCCCGATTTCCCAAACGACCTGGAGAGCAGTGCCATCAGTTGGTATGGCCAGTTCCTGGCGCGCTATCTGAGCACCAGGCAGATGCTGCTGTTACTGGCTGGTTGGGGACTGACCCTGGGTCTGACCGTAACGGCAGCCGAGGTGCCTCTGGCGGTCGCGATCGAGCGCGTTCTGCTCTTCATGACGTTCCCATTGCTGTTGAGCTCCCTACAGCTGTTCGTCTTCGGCACGTTCCTGCCCCATCGGTGTCAACGACAGCCAGAACGGCGAGCCCAGCCGATCAGCCTGGACCTACCGCCGTGGCTGTCTCTGCTGACCTGCTTCCACTTCGGCTATCACCGTGAACACCACAACAACCCAGGCTTGAGCTGGTTTGAACTGCCGGCCGCCCGGTCGATGCACCGGTCGCTCGCAGTGGCAGAACCGCTCCGGTAGCGTCTGAAACAGCATGGTCAGGCCAGATGAATGAAGCGGCGACTGACAGCTGGACAGATAGCGAGCAGACCATTGCTCGAGCTGCCTTTGAGACGGCCTACAACCGTGCCGTCATGCAATTGGTGGCCTCTGTGCAATCAAAGGCCTCCAACCTGGGTGATGTCAGCTCGGTCTGGGCGCTGCATGACTTTCTGAGCATCGAGCGCCACACCATCGAAGGCCGGTTTGATTTCCGCCTGGAGGGGATCTTGTTTGTCTTTGCAAGCCTCGTGAAAGACGAGCTTCTGCAACTTCAAGAGCTCGAAGGACTCACAGCCGACAAGCTGGCCAAGATTTCGGCCATGTCTCGCTTCTGAACAAGACTTGCAACGTGTTGACCTGCTTGGGCCGGCGCACCAAGGCGAGATCAGATTCCCAATAGTCCACGCAGGCCGGAGACAACCTTGCTCATCTCGGCTTCAGTGATCTGCCCCGACTCAAGTAATTGCTCAGCAAGGGCGATCTTGGCCCTGGCCTCCTGAAGCCTCAGCAGACCCGAACACGTTTTTTTAAAGCCTGTTCCTCCAAGCGGGATCATTAGCGCCACACCGCCACCGAGATCGCTCTGGGTTCCAATATTGCTGCCATCGGAGAGAACAAGGCTATTGGTGTTATTGGAGAGCGCCAAGCTGTTGAGTTGCCGGCCATAGAAAACCAAAGTCGCCGGGGATCGGTCTGTTACAGAGCACGTACTGCCATCGTCAAGATCCAGTTCAATCTTGGGCTGGGGGGCATACACAGAAAAATCTTCCAGCTCAAGCCGCTCACCACTTCTTACGGGACCACCCAAAAGCGCGAGCAAGATTCCGTAGCCAAGAGCATGGAACCCCCAGCGCGACCATTTCGATCGATGCGCTCTACAACTGGCTGGTATATGACACATACGAAGTAAGGAGTTCGTGTCGAGATAGCAGGTTCAAAGGTAAGCAAGACATTCCTAAACTTATTGCGCGGTATTTTAAATTTTTCTGGCACAATCCTTACAGATTCGGCGAGAATCGATCCAGGCGTCTGATCGTCGACTCCAGCAGCTTTGAGCCGCACAGTCAGTCGCACAGATTTCTTGTAGTCATGGGACACACCAAGTTTGACTCTGACCCGTCCACTCTTAGCGCTGAACTCTCGCTTATCCAGAAAAGCGGTCTGGGCATTGGCATGCCCAGACCACAGGACTGCGATCAAAAGAAGAATCGCTCGAATCATTAATTCAGAGAGAGGTACAGGTTGCCGTGGCCTCGATCTCATAGTCTCCAGCAGTCAAAAGATCGTCACCATTGTTCTCGACAATGGAAGTATCGATAGCGCCATCAGAACGAATGACACCTCCAGACTCCTCACTAGAAGCTGAGGCACTACCAGAGTTGTTCGAGACCAGCGAAGCAAGCTGAATACTTGGAGTCGCTGCAGCAGCACCCTTAGGCGCACTTAACTGCAAGGCACTCAACACGATCTTGGAATTGCCATTCGCTACATAGCGATAAGAACCAGTGCCACTCAGCCGGTCACCGTCTGCCGAAGGTTGCATTGCGATTGGACCACCTTGGTTGCTGATATTGCAGAATGTCGCGATCGTTCCTGTGGCTTTAATCTCAGCCGAGGTAGAGGCGAGCAAAGGAGTCGGGGCCATCAAGGAGATGGCCAAGGCTGTTTTCAGAAAGTTCATGCAAAAGCTGCAAGGACCTTTTTGTTCTACTGGTGAGAATTGACGCTGAGCGCCGGTTACCGCAGCCAAAGCAGATCTGCACCAAAAAACTGAACACTGTCGCCACACTGAGACGATTGCCCCGCAGGTTGCTGAGAAAATGCGATGCATTCCCAAGACTTGTGTCTGGCTTTGCGAACCTCAGCCTCCAGGAGCATCCACTCCGCAGAGGTGGGCTCACCCTTGGACGTCTTGTAGGTGAGTCACAACTCGACGCTGCTTGTACGGGTGCAGAGCGTCAGCAACTGCTGCTCTAGCAGGATGATCGCTTTGATTGGTTCCAGCGCGGCGCACGCAGGAGCCGCCAATTCTCCAAGTCTCTTGCCATCTGAGCAGAGGACCGCAAGGCTGGGAGCACACACAGGCCACGCAGCCCGTGAGCACGAACCCTCAAAAAGACATCCGCGATCTCCAGCGGGAACTGGACAAGGAACAAGGTCACGAGCGCAAAGCGATTGTCAAAACGGCCAGCAACAAGAACCAGAAGGCAGGCAGCTTTGACGCGATAGCCGTTGCCGTTATTGGCCTCGTCCTCAGTGCCGTAGCAGTGGTCTCGGTTGGGCGAATGAGCGAAGTAGACCGACGCGCCCTTGCAATCGGCCTGACAAGCGGAGCGATTGGCCTGGCCGTTGGCTATGGAGTTGGTCGGATCAGGCGCTGACGATTCCGCCCCTAGCCCCACCTAGGCCATCACCGAGCTGGAGGCGCACCACAGACCCACTGCGTCCGAGCGGGGAATGGCATCGCTCCACCCATGGTCATGAGATATGGGTCAGGGAGCTGTTGCCTGACGCAGTTGCTCTTCCCGCTCCATTTTCTTTTGAAATCGGAGGGGCTGTTGGTGATCAGAGCGAGGATGACTGCATCAGGGAGCGAACGACTGGCGATGACCGATGCCCAGAAGATCGTTCTCACCTCCGTGCTCTCGACGATGTTCGTGCCGGTGATGTTCCTGGCACCCAGCTTCTGCACAGAAGCGACCGGTAACTGGCAGTCAAGCCTGGGCACCTGGCTACCGAGCGCGTTGGCCGCTCCAGTCGCCACTGCTGTCCCAATGATTGGGTTCGCCCTTCCTTGCGGCCTCTTTGCCTGGCTCCTCTCCAGGATCTGGATCAAGAACTAGCGCTTGGGTCGGGGAGCGCCTTGAGTCCTAAGCGATCAACCGGCTTCTGCTGACCACGAATGAATCGCTTGCGCTGAGGGCTGTCGTAGTCACCTTCGATCGGCTCCAGGAGATGTGGGTCAACCTCCCAGCCAGCACGTAATCGGGTGTAGGCCTCCTCCCTGTCCATGGTCAGGACGACTCTCTCAGTCGTCGTCTGTTCTGATCTGGCTGCAGCAGCAGCAGGTCTTGATAGTCGGCAACGCACTCCAAGCACTCGCAAGGAACGCCATGGAGATCCCAGCGGTCCAGCGTGTAGCCAGTTAATGCGGCTTCGTCTTTGTGGAACTTGGTCACATTGAGGTGACGAAGGTCGAGTGAACGCTCTCGTGAATCACAGAGGGGCGCAGTCGTGCAAACCGCCCATGTCCTGGGGATCACACTGTTTTTGGTAGCCATTGCTCCTCGATCGCTAGATGTCTTCCACTTTCAAGCCGAAGAGAGATGCAGCCTCTGCTGATCGAAATGGAGATCAGAAGAGCAAATGGACGAGGCAGCAGAAGCGATTGGACTGGCTGGGTTCAGCGGACTCAAAGCCCAGCAAGGCAATGGGAATCAAGCAAATGTGACCTACATAACTGATAGGAGTATCTTGAAAGTCAATTCATTCATTGCGCTCACGAGCACCCAGCCCTGCAAAACGTGTAGCGATCCCGAAGCCGGTCTTTAAAATGCTTGAGGAAGTGCAAAAACTGTAGAAGCCTGGTCAATAGTCATCGCGAGCTAGAGCAATGATCATTGTTCAGCGTTTTGACGCGGCAGGGCAAATATGGGTCGACGAGGTGGTGCGGCACGCTTGGTGGAATGCGTACACCACCACAAAAGCCAGGTGCTGGGTTTCAGGAAGGAGTTACAGAATCGTGTCTGGACACAGCCGTGATGTGCTGCATGAGTTCCCGGTAGACGAGTACGGGAACTGCTGTCGACTGAAAGACCTGAGGCCTACAAAGAGCCAACTACATCCCTGAGCCACTAAGCGGCTAACCAGAAGTGAATGCAAAAGCTGGCGTCCTCTTTTCTGAGCAAAGAATGGCGGACCGGTGGCACCCGTCTTTTTGGGATCCGCCTCTCCGCTGCTGAGTCGCCTGAGCAGTGACCTCGCGATCAACGTGGGTGCTTCTTCAGGTAGGCAAAAACCGTTTGGTCATGAGCCGTCGTCCAAGACTTGCGCCCGTGCATCGCAATCGCAAATTCAACAGCATCGATTTGCCGCTGTTTCTCACGGTGCGATGCAGAGTCGATAGTGCGCATCATGTACTCGTTCATCAGACCCCAAAGGTGGCATTCCTGACCTGAACCACCGCTGTCCTCAGTCATCAGTAAACAGTGCTTGAGGGAGTACAGGGAGCCTCTTCAGCACAAATGCGTCAGACACCAGCAGATGCAATGCGGCGTAGACCTACTTCACCTTTATCTCTCGCCAATCACTACGCTAGTACCAAAAGTGAGACCGAGAAATGGTGAAGAGCCTGTCAGCATTCCTGATCACACTGGTTGCAGCATTGCTGCTCAATGTAGCGCTAGTTTCTCGACACTATGATCAAAAGCCGCGTCCATATGAACCCAAGAGAATAACCAGTGGAGACATAGTCCAGCTCAGCGTGCAGGAGTTGCTCCCCCTAGAGATCGATCCAATCTTCGAACCTTCGACACGACGTCAACGACAAATCCAATAGCAGAAGAGACTAATACTTCGGATCTGCAGCCTCCCTGTTCCGATGCCAGGAAAAGTGGCGATGACTTGGTTCTTTTCATGAACCCATCGGCTGCTGGATTGCCCGAGCATCCGCTGTCATGAGCGTTGGACGAATGAGTGAAGCAGACCGACGCACCCTTGCGATCGGCCTGACAAGCGGTGCTGTTGGCCTTGCCGTTGGCTATGGAGTTGCTCGGATCAGGCGCTGAGGATTGCACCCGCAACCCCACCTAGGCCATAACCGAGTTGGAGGCGCGGTGAAGACAGCGCTGTCCGAGCGGGGGCCCACCACATGGCCCCCAACAACTCGAACCTGAGGGTCAGCGTGCTGTTGCGCTCACCATCAGGCCTCCCCGTGGGATGGGACTGGGAACCAGCTGCAGCGAAAGATCTTGATCCGGCTCCAGTTCCAGCTGAACCTGCTGCAACAAGCCAACGACCATCAAACGAATTTCCAATTCGGCCAGGGCTTTACCGAGACAGACCCTCTCGCCACCGCCAAAGGGCAGCAGTGTTTGCCCAAACGAACCATCGAGATAGCGCTGCGGACGGAACTCCGTCAGGTCTGTGCCGCTGCTGGTCGCCGTTGGAGTGAGCGCCACCTGGATCACACTGTTCGCTGGCACGGCCACATCAGCCAGCTCAATCGCCTGCAGGCTGCGGCGAAAGAACCCACCCACCGGCGGGGTTTGCCGCATCACCTCGAGCACGGTGGCATCCAGCTTTTGTGACTGCACTGCTGTGGTCGCAGGCCACCCCGTGGCCATGACATCGCTCTGCAGCCAATCCATCACCTCCGGATGCAGCAGCAAGGCGCGAAACAAGCAGCTCAGCGATGACGCGGTGGTTTCGTAACCAGCGAAGAGCAGCAGCAGCAGTTGCTCCGCCAGATCGTCGTCCTCCAGAGGAATCCCCGCCTCATCCAGGCCACCACTGAGGAGGTCAAGGCCACCTTGATTGCGGCCCTCCTTCAAGACATCTTTGATGCGCTTCAGCAGCCGCTGGCGAGCTGCCAGGGCTTTGGCAAAGGGTGTGCCCGGTATCGCCAAGGGAATCGAGAACAGAGCCTTGGTCCAGATCTCAAAGTCAGCGAACAGGGCGTCACGGCGATCCGGATCGAGCCCCAACACCGTGGAGGCGATCACGGCAAAGGCGAAGCGGCGCATCCTCCCGGCCAGGGGAACTGGGCCACCAGCCGAGGTCAGCTCCTCTGCGAGCTCATCCACCAGGCCCGAGATCGATGGGGTGTAGCGGGCTAGGGCTGCACTGGAGAACAGCTGACCGACCACACGCCGGCGGGCCTTATGACCCGCTCCACTGCGGTTGGCGAGGGAACGACTGCCTAGCAGCTGTTTGACACTCTCAGGCCACCAGCCCTCAAGTAACTCGCCTTGGCGAAAGAGATCGTTGATCGCCCGTTCGCCTCGGATGAAGACGATGGGCTGGGTCAGCAGCTTGGTGGCAAAGACATCGCCATAGGTCTCAAAACGCCGCTGGGCAAAGCTCGGATCGCCGAAGAAATCAAGGGTTTCCTTCAGGCCGCTCACCGCACCGGTGTTGGGCAGGGGCTTGACAGGCATGGGCCCAGGCGCGCGCAGGCGATCAACTTATCGATTGGATGACGGCGTCAGCCAGAGGGGACTGGGCCATCAACACAGGGGCCGGATCCGTCAACGCCTTCAGATAGCGACGACGCTGCGCGCTGTCCTCTGGACGAGCCTCCTGTTTCGCGCCATCCAGGCCGGAAGGGCGCTGTCCATTCAATGGCTGCCGCAGTGAAGTCAAAAAAATCCCCCTGCCCACCGGAAAGTGTCAGGGGTGAGCTATTCCGTCCCCCCGTTTTGGGGTTGAGCGAATCATCGGATTGATCGTCACGATCGCGATAGCCCCATTTGGGGGTAATTACACAGCAGCAGCCGTAGTGGTCTTGCGTTGTTGGACGGCGTAAACGGCAGCGCCTGCGGCTGCAACGGCCAAGCCACCGCTGACCGCAAAGAAGACCAGGGTCTGAAGAAGCAGCAAGAGGGCGCCCAGGCCTGAGAAGGTCGCAATCCGAATCTTGGACTTGATCAAAAGCGTCAGCAACAGAATCACCGTGGCCTTCAGACTGAGGATCTTGGCTCCAGCAATGGGGCAAAAGGGGTTGAGCAGCATGACGGACCGAGCACTCCACCCATGCTGGTGCCGCCATCGCAGGAGCGCGAGGACAGCAGCAAGCAACACCCTCTGCCCTCGGCACTCCCTGATAGCGTCCAGCTCACACGGATGGGCGGCAATGCTGACTGGACTCTTTGGCGTATTACTCGCGGCCCTCTCCTTCGTTCAAGTGCCTCAGTGGGACAACGACTGGACAAAGTGCTCTGTGTCTGTCCCCGACACCGCATGCCACTGGTATGTCGTCAATCCGGACAACACCTTCGGGAAAGGATTCAGCTGGATCACCGCTCCCAAATTGGATGTTGCGGCGCTGCAAGATGTCGCAGCACAACATGAATTCACCGTTCAAAACGGTTACCAGACGACGGTTGAACTGATGGATGCCACCTCTTCAGTGAAGTTCGGAGACGACTACTAAGCCCCAAGACCATCCTCGGGCCGGAGGCAGGAGGATGGAATCACTTTTTAAGGTGCGGCTTATACCCCCTTCGTCGAGCGATAGTTGACACCGCGGTGCATCAGATTCGCTTCTTGAGCTGTACATTGAAAGAGGGCATGGTGCCTGTCAACACACCAGTTTTCATGACCATATCCCCAAGGCAAGCCGAGTTCAGATGACGCCTCATGCTGGACACTGTTCAGCTGCGCAAGAGAAATCGCGACGATAATCTGATCATCTAAAGGATCAACGTTGTAATCGAGCACAGTTCCCCCCAGTGCGATGGATGAAGAGGGGCCTCTGCAGAGGATGATCCCCGAGGAGAACCATGGAAGCGAAGGATTCTCCCTATGCCTTGAGGTGGCACACCTCAGTTATGGCCTGCAAGGAGGAAAAGGGCTATGAGCATTTGAACGGATGCAGAACGCCACCAAACGATGCACGGCTCCAGAAGAGCCTTTGCTCAAGGCTCTAGAGATCGCTGCCCATCGAACTGATGGCCTCTAAAGGACCATGAAAAGCTGGCCCTGACGTGAGCGCCGGAAGGAGCTCAGGATCCAAAACAAGCCGCTGATAACGCTTGGCCTGCGCGGACCAAAGGTCATCATGGCTGCTGTCCAATACAAGTGACCGATCTCCGGCAACAGGAAGCAGAATGAACTGATCAAACACGTGAAGAACTCAATAGCAAAAAGACTTTTTGACGACAATCGGCACGCAAGAGGAAACGAGAAAACGAATGGTGCCCAGGAAAACAGCGGAGATATCAGAAAGAAAGAACGTTCTTCCCTTGTTGATCAGCCAAGAACAGGCCCGAGAAGCTCTATCCGCAGTCAGCGGGGAACCGCTCGGAACAATGAAGCCGTAAAAACCCTGTCCTTGATCCAGACAAACCCGAATGCGGAGAAAAGACGCTTGAACACTGCCGTCACGCGCCCGCAATGGGGATTGGAATGAACGGGCCGTGGTCGCTGTGGGCGACAACAAGCCGATATCTGAGCCTTACTCCGTGTATTTCAGTCGATGTGAGCGGCGACCATGCAGTGAAGGGCCGACGCAGCACGCCTGTGATGTCACAGGTCAACCTAACACCGCACCGACAACAACCTGACTCTGCACAAGGGGCATCAGCATGGATGTCAGCGGCCAGGTCAGATCGAAGGACAACGGAAATTCTTCTAAAGCTTTTGGAACCCAGCACCAGAACGGCCTATCAAGAGTGTGGTTTCTGTTGCCTCAGGCAATGCTCGGTTTTGATGTGACCGCCCAAACTCCCCACGGTGAGAAGCGGGTGCACCTGGTCGCCATCAACGAATCCGTGGCCCTGAGCCTGGCCAAACGGGCCTTTGGCGACCATCCCCTGAGCATTCGCACCTGCACCGGGCCAACCCGCCGGCAGCGGGATTCAATCCCCATCGAGGACTGAGTCGCCAACTGACGCCTTGCCAGAAAAAAGCGCCCCCGAAGGGGCGCATCCAGCTCTTGCGGCAACGATCAGAAAATCGGCACCACAACCCGGCTTAAACCGGCCAACTGAGCCTGCTCAAGACGCTTGGCCTTGAGGATCTGGGCGCGGATAAGGGCGAGAGTGTTCATGGCATGAGCCTCGAGATGACAGCCCCGTTCCCTGCTGTCAAATCATGCATCCCCAAAGGGGACGAACGTCTTCAAACTGTAGCGACTGCTACTGCTCAAAAGTGTGCCCTAGTGTACTCAGTCCTGCATTAAGGATTGCAGATGCTCAATGGCGCACGGCTCATTGTACGCTGTTCTGAATTTTCAGAAGTGCCTTGCCATCTGAACTGACGGAGACCTCGGTGATCACTGCAGGAGACCGTCCTTCCGTCTCCCAGCCAGGAGGGCCGCCGGAAAAGCGAAAGACGAAACCCAGGGCATCGGCTCGCATCAAACAACGTTGACGCGCAAGCGTTGTCGAAAACATGCAGGCCGCCGGCACGTACTGACCCAACCCACCGTTGAGTGCCACTGCTTTTGTCCGCGCCAGATTCATTGCACGCTGAAACGCTGGCCCCTCCTTCTGCAAGCGCTCGATCTGATCAAAGGTCTGCTGAACGCCCTGTGCACTGACCTGGATGGGCATCCAGGGCACAGCAGACAGGAGCAACAAGGCTTTCAAGAGAAAGCGTTTCATCTCTTTCCCTGCCAGAACAGAACGAAGAATGAGCGAACTCTGGTGCAAGCCAGACCTGGAAGCAAGCACAGAAAAAAGCGCCCCCGAGAGGGCGCTCAGATCAGAAGAGAATCACCCCCGGATCACCAGAGACCGCGCACGGGCTGCTTGACCGGCTCGGGAGCTTCGGCGGTGTAAGCCGCGATGCAAGCCGGGGTGTTCATGAACCAGCTGAGCAGCGAGGTGGCCTGCTGGCTGTTCTCAAGAGCGTTGACATCACAGACCTTCATTGAGCCCTGGAGGCGCTGGTCAGTCGGCAACATCTTCATCATTCCGTAGCTCGAGAGCTTGCCGTCGGCTGAGTCGAGAATGATGGCGCTACGCACGGCCTGCAGGCTGTTCTGCTGGCTGTAGTAGGGGGTGTAGTTGTTCTCCTGAATGCTCTCCTTCAGGAACTGCTCACCCTTGGGGGAATAGAGGAAATCAGCCACAGCGACCACGTCCACGCTGTATTCCTGCTGGAGACCAGCCTGAAGCTGTTGCCTGGACCAGCCGGACAGATCCGAGAGGTTCTCAGGAACGGGGTTATCGATCACCTCGGCACCGCCCAGGGGCAGCAGGGTGTTGGAGCGAACAAAGCCATAGCCGACAGCACGAGCCGTCATCCGTGGCCCGCCATGGGGAGGAATAAAAACGGCTTCCCCATAGGCAACTCCAGACTCATCCGAGGAGAGAGGCAAGGGGGCCTGGGGATTGGCCTGGGCCGAGAGGCCCAAGAACAAACAACTTGCACCGGCAAGAGGAACAATCAGTTTCAACATGGAAGGCAACTCGAGAAGGACTCTGCAAATGAACCCTTCCCGATATGGAAACCCCAAGAACCAGGCAGCTAAGATTAACTCTTTGTCTTTATTTTTGAACTCCAAGGGGCGTAGATAACAGACAAATTGGCTACAGAAAGACCGCAAGATGTAGCGAGAAGAACAAACGCGTCCAGGAAAATATTTCGCGGGAAAGAAAAGCATCAAGCCAGCCAACCCCTGGCGATTCAAAAGGCGCACGCCGCTTGCGTCATCGGATGTCAATCGGCGGGGTCTGCTTGCTGGTGATCCGCTCCACCTCTGCTGCTCGACGCGCCGATCCCGCCTCGCCCAACTCAACCGGAAAGCGGTTGGTCTTGAGGTTGCTCTGAAAGCGCCTCCAGAAGGAGCGGAACTTGTCTTTGCAATGGGCAGCCATCTCACCTCTGTCGAAACAACGACTCAAAGAAAGGATCAGCTGATCACTGTCGAATGCTTTCGCAGCTCAGGCAATGGGTATTCAGGCCGATTGCCATTGGCTCAAGCAACCGCCGGCTGATCCAACTGCCAGCAGCGGGAGCCCTGCTGCGTGAAGACGCAGAGGGTGCTCAGCTCCGGACTGGTGACGCGATAGGTGCGGCCATCGGCCTGACTCTTGAGCATGGCCTGCAATTCGGCGAGTTCCCGCTGCTCGTGCTCCTCTGACTGACTCCAGCCCTGGGGTGTGAGTCGTTCAATCCTGAACATGAAACCCTGCATGTGGTGGAGCACAAGCTCGGTCGCTCCAAGCCATTTAGGGGCAATCGACAGAAAAGCTTCGGGATCAAGCCAGCAGCAATCACCCTGCCGGGGAACGGGGAGCCAGCCCCAGATGAGCAACACTTCCGCTCCGCGGCCAAGAACCCAACCAACATCTCGATACCTATGAAGTGACCAAGACCGAGGGCCACTTGATGAGTCCCATTGCCGACGTCGTCTTAATCGTGCTCTTCCTCTGGGCTGCTTTTGCGGTCGTGCGCAGGCGCACAGCACGCAAAGGGGGCGCCTAAGCGGACCAGCCCTAAGCAGAAATACTCAACCAGGGGAAACGGTTCGACTTGAACCAGTCGACCGATCCGCTTCAGCAAAGGTCTTGCGATTGCAGGAGAGCCATGGGGTTCATCGCCGTCTTTGCCGCTTGCTACGCCGCAGGTGCGGCAGCCGTGCAACTTCAAAACACCGGCAAGGCCCGCGCCAAGAGCGCAGCCGGAATCTGGGAGACCGGCTCACGCTTCTCCGCCCTGAAGCAAAACAGCTACTGAGCCACCCCGAGAGCAAAGAGCGATCCACAGCCCCGGCCCGCGCGAGACAGAATGTAAAGACTTCGTTACAGATCTCTCATGTCTCTCGGGGCTGTCTTTCTGAGCTCAATCGCCACAGGGGTGGTCACCGAAGCCGAGGTGTCCTGGATTGCTTCCCACCAGGGCTCCTTCAACCGGCGTGAAGCGGCAGTGGCCCTACGGCTTGGGCGCCTGCTGGATCAAGGCACGGTCAACCTTGGCTGCCGCCTGGGTTAGCCCCATGTCGAGCGAACAAACCCTCGAATGGACCGAGGAGGAGACCCTCCAGTACTGGTGGTCCATGCGCCGAGCGATGGAATCAGCCGGTGACCGCTCCAGCGCGATCTATTTCCGCTCGGTGGCCATCACCGAAGGGGAACCGGACCCACTCGCAATCGAGATCAACAACCCAACCCGTTGACAGCCGCTCAAGACCAGGGCCATAACCGCTGAGGAGACGGGCGAGTGCATTCCCCCGTTGTCCGATCCGGGGGGCCTATTCCGCCCCCCAACCAACACTCCCCACCAGCCAAGCGATTCGGGAGCTGTTGGCTACACGTCACACTGAAGCGAGCGTCCGCAGGGGAATGAAGCTCGACAAACAACAGCCTTGGGGAGTCTGGGCCTTTGTCATCGGCCTCAATCTCGTCGGATTCACTGGCTACTTCATCCTGCGGGCCATGGGGATCACCCTGTACTCGATCCACGCCCACTGAGCTCAGCCAGGCCGCTCTCTCGTCTCGAGCCACGGGCCTTGTCACCTGCCGAAATACTGCTGACCAGACGGAAAAAGAGACCCGTAGGACAACTCCTTCATGCCTTCCATCCATGGCAGAACCCAAGCGGATATGCCGCACCTCCCGCGGCTCCACGATTGATGCGGTCGGCAATGGTCGCTATCGCGTCTGCGATCGCAACCTGAAGTGTGCCGAAGTCGAAGGACTCTGGAAGGCCTACGAAGCGCTCAAAGATCAGGAGTGCCGCAACCCCGTCGCCTGGCACCACTAAGGCTCAACCCGCGACGCAGCAGCCCAAGCTGCGATGAGACAACGAAGCGGGGATCTAAAGGAAGACCTGACTGACGGTGCTCTCAAGAATGTGCCCGGAGGAAGCAATCATCTCGGCATTGCCTGCGATGAATTGCTCCATGACACCGCTTTGCGCCTGCATGACGGCGCAGACCTTCGTCGGGTCGTCCTTACTCAAGCCGCGAAACAAGCTCTTGATTCCAGCCGCCTCCTGCATCGCGGTGGAAGAGTCATAGGTCTCAACCCACTCCTCGAAGGGCTTGCTGATCGAGAAGGTGAGAACGTGAGTTTCGAGCATGCTCAGGTGTGTTTCGTCGAGTCAATCACGGCTGTCAGGACTGGGGCGTGTTGAACACAACAGGACATCTCAGACCAATGGCCTAGCGGCGATGGGGTCCTGAACCCGCCAACCGACGCCGCTTGAACCGCTCGTAATAGACAAACATCGCTAGCCAAACCCAACCCAAACCGCAGGTGGTCAGGCCCACCAAAGCGATCTTGAGCAGTCGCAAACACCAGTGACCAAGCCAAGCCAGCAGGGAGAGCCGAGGCAACTGACGCCGCTGGCGCGATCGCTTCGGCAAGCAACCCATCACTTTCGGGCGATTAAGCCTGCAGGGCAATGGGCATTAAGTCCGATTGTCTTCCCCTCGAATCCGACTGAAGCTAGGCCCATCGAGATCGGAGACGCCTCAAATGGTCGACACTCCACCCAACCAGACGTCAGGAGCGAGCTGACTGAAGGCGCCTGCTCCAACAGTCTTCTCAAACCGTGAGCGGGCCGTCAGATCAAACAAACGTGTGCGTTTGAGCTGTCGGCACTCCATCTGCACCGCCACAGGTGCCCCAAGGAGTCACAACTGCTCCACACCTGGACACCTGGCCCCAGGTGACCTCCCTCAGCAGCTCCGACCCACTCTTTCGTCATCCACGAAACGGGTCATTCCATGCATGAACGAGCGAACTAGGCCGTCTCTTCCATCCGGGAGGGGCGGCCTCCTCCTATGGGAGATCAGGCAATCCAGCGGTCCTGATCCATGATTCGTTTGATCAGCAACCCCAGGCGCTTGAACTCGCCAAAGTTCAGCTCCTTCACCGCCCGGTCCAGGCCGCTGTCGACCCACTCACCATCGCGCTGCTCATAGATGGTGAAGTCCTGGTCCAGCGACGCACGCTTAATGCAGTAGGTCACCCCGTCCTCGTGCAGGAAGGCTTCGGAATGCAGCTGCAAACCCATGGATCCCGATCGCGCTGCGGAGAGGCTACGGGGCCTCCCTCAGGGCTCCGACTGACTGGCCTGATCGATCGCGAAGAGTCTCTGTTCGATCTCTCGAGCGATGCCTTGGTAGAGGCCAACCCGCTGCTTGGATCGGATCGCAATCTCGAGGTAGATCAACAGTCCAATGCTCAGCATCCAAGGCGATGCGCCTGGGCTGAAGCTGAACACCACCACAAGGACCGCAATGAAGCCCCGCAGAAAACGGCTGAAGGGATTGCGTTTCTGAGCCAAGAACCGGGCCGAGTCCTCTTGGGCCCGAAGGCGATCGGTGCCTTCCAGGGGGTCGCCATCGGTATCCAACCAATCAATCGGTAGACCACCGCGTCGCTGGTAGACGATGCGATAACTCAAGCCCTCAGGCGTTTCCTGAACACGGGTCCCCGAGTAAGGCGCCAACTGCAGATCTCGTTTGCGTCTCCAAGAGTTTGGCGCGGGATCCAATCGGCCCTTGCAATCGAGCCAGCGGCTGGGCCATGACTGCCTTGGAGACGGCTCGACGTCACGGACCGTCCTCATCAGGGGTGCGGTGCAACGCGCCCCACACCCTGGCTGGAGCCATGTCGGAAGAGGAGTTTCTCGAGGCGCTCTCCGGCCTTGACGCACAACTCAGCAGCCACAGCAGCTGGGAGCAGATCAAACGCGTGGCCTCAGACCACCCCTGGTCCCTGGGCGAGACGCCTCTCTCTCCCGGTCAGCAGTGTGTGCTGGCGTTCTGGCGCATTTTCTCGCGGGATGAGCAAGGTCAGTCCACCGCTCCGATGCCTGGACAAGGAACCAGCCAGGACATCCTGCAGAGCCTCAGTGATTTTCAGGAAGACTTTGAGAGCTCGGTCCTGATCAACACCGACCTCGACCTTGACTCCATCCGGGAGTTATTCCAGGCCCTGGCCCCGAACTAAGCCAGGGATCGCGGCGAAGGACGTGAGCTGAGCAGGGATTCAGCCAGCCAGATCTCCGTTGCGGTTTTCAGCACCAAGAGGGTGGCGACCAACGTCAACATTCGGAGCATGGTGAGAACACCGACTGGGGCGACTTTCACACCAACGCCAACCAACAACTGTTGCCGTCACTGCTGAGATCAGCAATCCCACATCTCTGGGCTCAGCCTTCCTGGAAGAAAGGATCCGGGAGCGATGGATCCAGGAGCTTGGCGACGCCGCCTTGTCCCACAACAGGCAGACCCTCAGGCTTCAGCAAGCCCAACTGCACCAGCACCGTGGCCTGATCCCAGTAGATGTGCTCATAGCTCACCCGATCTCCCTCGATCCCAACGATCACCACAAAGGCCACTTCCACACGCCGCCCTGTGGGCTCGACCCCCGGCAGCATCCAATCCATGGGATGGGTATGGGTGAAGCGGATCACCAATTCATCCACCAGCCGCTCCGCCGAATGGGTGCGCGAAATGGGCGCAAAGGTCACATCGGGCGGGAAAAACTGACCGACCAGGCGATTGGCATAAAAACGGCGGACCCCTTGCGGCCCCGAACCACCCACCATCGTGGGGATGTTCACCAGATGGGGATTGGCGCTCATCGTCGCCAAGGTGCCATCCAGATCTCCCGCTAACTCGGCCTGCATGTGACGCTCAAAAATCGCGTCAATGGCCTGAGCTAAGCCATCTGCCGTCATCGGAAAGCCACGAAGACCTCCATTGTCAGCAGCGCATTCGGCACGAACAAGCCCTGCCCCTTGCAATGACACCAAGTCAGTAGTAGTACAGGCGTACTCGCGCAGAGCACATGGATGAGTGGGAGTTCATGGAAGCCAGGCTGCTGCGGGCCTCACGCTCAGGCCGCGTCTGCATCACCTGCCAGCACTTCACCTACGGGACCGACGCCCACTGCCGCACCCTGCTGGGCTGCAAGCTCCAGTCCAAGCAGCTCGCCCAAGGCGAACACCTCACGAAGAAATGCCAGCACTGGCTGATCAGACGAGAGCGTCAGCTGGGCTGGTGCCCCGAGGCAGCCTGACCACAGCTCATAACAAGACAGGACGCCTCAGCCAAATACTGAGAAGCTGTGGTCAGCTCGCCTACCAAAGCCCCTCAACCGTGCCCTGGGAACCAACCGAGGACTTCCTCAACAGCGGCTATCAAGACGTCATCAAGCTGGTCGAACGCTGGCGGCAGCAATACGGCGCCGACCACCACGCCTGCGGAATGATGCTGCGCACGATGGGGCTTTCCTACCTCGAGCATTACGGAGAGGGTGGCGACCACAGCAGCACCCACCCCTTCCCCAATCACGCTGGCTCCAGACCACCAAAGCCCTGAGCAGAACCCAAATCCGCGCAATTTGGAAGAAAAACGGAAGGAACAGGTATTAATCCCTACGCCGCAAGGGGCTGAGCTCGATTAGTCCAGAAGGAAGAGGTGAGTGTCCAATCCTTGTCTCCTCCGGCTCCAGATGACCATGACCGAGAACATCCAGGAGCAGGTCAAACGCTCAGCCCATGAACGCTGGGTGAGCACCGGACTGGCTGGCCGCCTGGTGCGCCTCTGTCCCGCGCTCTTCCCGGACCTGCAATCGGCTGGGCAGTGGGTGAGCGAGCAAACAGGCACGGCGATAGGAGGGATGGGCGGAACGCGGCTGATGCTGCTGCTGCGGGATCACGAACTCAGGCGCATGGTCGAGGAGCAGCACGCCTGCGCCCTGACCTGTGCCATCCAACCCACTCAGTCCTGAGCTCAGGAGCGGGATCTCGAGATCCAGATGCGCTCGAGAACCTGACGGAATTCCGCCTCGCTCAGGGGCTTGGCCAGGGCTCGCCGACGGGCAAGTGCAGTGAGCCACCAGGCCTGCAGAACCAGAAACAGCAGAGCCCACACAGCGAGCTCAATCCATCCGCTCTGCAGTGCCGGCATGACGCCCCGAGTGCTTTGACCATCCAACCGCAGAGACTCGCCCTGGGCATTCAAGCTTGCTAAGAGAAGAGCAGTACCTGCGTGCGGCGATGGGCTACGTCATTGGCCTGTTGATGGTCTGCCTCCCCTGTGGCTTCATCTCGGCTTCGATCTCGCGCGCCAAGGCGCGTCGATGGGCGCGTTGGTTTTGGGCAGGCCTGCTCTTTGGCCCCCTGGGCCTGATCGGTGCAGCAGGGATGCCTGATCGCAAAAGCCAGGTCTGGCTGCGCTTTTTAGCAGAAGCCCAGGGCTATCAACCCCGCCATCACAAGGACAGCGAAGTGCCTGAGTGAAGCGCTGTAGCTGACGACAGAGCGCAGCATGGCTACGACATGGAGATGTGGCTGATCGGCGCCTGTTTTGCCCTGTTTTGATCTCACGGTTCATTTCCCCGATGGGGATTCAGAACTCCACCTCATTGCCTTTAGCGAAGGTCATGCCTTCAACTTGGCCAGACGGCAATTCGGCAATCGTCCGCTGACGATTCGCAAACGTCCCATGCCGCCGCGGCCCTCCAGCACTGGCGACTGAATTTCGTCATGACTGAGCATTTGCACTCATGACGGGAGTCGATGCCAGGGCGTCATAACAGTGCAGGAGACGATCGCCCCGCGACCGCGCTCCAACTCGGGGGCCTCTCTTTGCTGATCCTGGCCCCCACCCCCGAGCCTTGCCATCGCCGGCATCCTGGGGAGAGCTGACGGCGGCAGCATGCGCTCTCCATTCCGCGAGCCTCCCGAGGCGAAGATCTGGCGACTCAGTCGCACCTGGAGCCAACCCTGGCTGAAGAACTGGCGCGGGGACCTCACCGGCGGCATTACGACTGCCGTGGTGGCCCTGCCACTGGCCATGGCCTTTGGCCTGACCTCCGGAGCCGGGGCAATCGCCGGCCTCTGGGGCGCCATCGCTCTGGGCTTCATCGCCGCCCCCCTCGGGGGCACGCCCTCCCAGGTCTCTGGGCCCACCGGTCCAATGACCGTGATCATGGCGGCGGTGATCACGGCGCTGATCGGTCGCTATGGAGCAGAGGCGGGCCTGGCCGTGGCCTTCACCGTGGCCCTGTTGGCGGGCGCCCTGCAGGTGCTCTTTGGGGTCTTCCGCCTGGGGCAGTACATCGTTCAGATGCCCTACTCGGTGATCTCCGGCTTTATGTCGGGGATCGGCGTGATTGTCGTGGTGCTGCAGCTGCCGATCCTGCTGGGCCTCAGCCTCAAAGGCACCATCCCCCAGATCCTGGCGGCCCTACCCGCTCAGCTGCCCAACCTCAACGGCCTGGCCCTGCTGATCGGCGCCCTGACCTTTGCCCTGATCCGCTCCTACCCCCGGCGCTGGAACCGCTGGCTTCCCGCCCCGCTGGTGGCCTTGGTGCTGATCTCAGCGCTCAGCACCCTGTTGCCCGAGGGCTCCATCCCCCGCTTGGGCGCCATCCCCCAGGGGCTTCCGACCCTGCGCTGGCCGCAGCTGCGCTTCGACGACCTCCGCCTGTTGGGCGGTTATGCCATCACCCTCGCCGTCCTGGGCTCGATCGACTCGCTGCTCACCTCCTTGGTGGCCGACAACATCACCCGCACCCAGCACCGCTCGGACCGTGAACTCATTGGCCAGGGGATCGGCAACATGGCTGCCGCCCTGGTCGGGGGTCTGCCTGGAGCGGGCGCCACGATGCGCACCGTCACCAACGTGCAAGCGGGCGGACGCACTCCCCTCTCAGGGATGGTGCACTCACTCGCCCTACTGATCGTCACCCTGGGGGCCGGCTCCTTCGCCTCTGAGATTCCCCTGGCCGTCCTCGGGGGGATCCTGCTGCATGTCGGCCTGGAGATCGTCGACTGGAGCTTCCTCAAGCGCGCCCCTCGCCTGTCCTGGAAAGCCACGGGCCTGATGTGGCTCGTTCTGTTACTCACGGTCTTTTGGGACCTGGTCACCGCCGTCGTCATTGGGGTCTCCCTCGCCAATGTGATCACCATCAAGGACCAGGCCGATGCCCTCCAAAAAGCCAGCCGGCGCATCACCGGCGGCGATGGAGACCCTGACGACCCGTCCCCCGTCAGGCTCAACGCCGAGGAGCAAGTCCTGCTGAGGGAGGCCGGGAGTGAGGTGGCGCTGTTAAGCCTTGCCGGACCACTGAGTTTTGGGGCGAGCCGCTATCTAACCCAACTCCTCCAGGAGAGCTCCGCCTATGCCACCTTGATCCTGGATCTAACCGCGGTTTCCCACCTGGGGGTCACGGCCTCCCTGGCCATTGATGCGGTCTGCCGCGACGCCACGCGCCAGGGACGACGGGTGATCATCGCCGTTCCCCAGGAGCGCTACCGAGAACGGCTCAGGCGGCTCGCCATCACCCGTTTCATCGGCGTCGAGCTCTGCCTCAACCGCCAGGAGGCCCTGCTCAACGCCCGCGCCCATCAGCTTGCAGCCGAATCGGGACAGGCTCCCTAGCTTGACTGCAGTGGACCTGGGCCCTTGACGCGCACCATCCTCAGCCTGAGCAGCGGCAGTCTGCTGCTTCTGACCCTCGCCGCCGCAAGCCCCAGCTGGGCCCAGAAGCGAATCCCCAAGGCCGCAGGCCAGGACCAGTGCCCGCTCGGCTATGTCAACGACCTGGGGAGCCATTGCGTCTCGCCCATCTACTACGAGGTCGCTCCCACCAACGGACAACCCTGCCGCTCCGGCTGGATGAACATCGGAGCGGGCTACTGCAAGAAGAAGACCCTCGGCATCTTCTAGAACCCGTGAATGTGCCTATGGACCAAGGCTCAGGCACGAAGCCATAACGGTTGTGGAAGCGGTCGAGTACCAACCCGCTATCCGAACGGGGGCCGCCCCCCTTGAGGCCCCCAACAACAACCCTCCAGCGCTCCCGCCGAACGCTGGGGGGTTTGTTGTTGAAGCGGGTGCCGGACACTGTTGGGCAGCGATGGCCGCCATCCATGCCCTACCGGATCAAGACCCACGACGCCTGGGGCAGCACCCCGGTTGGCGACTTCCCATCCCTCGAAGCCGCCCGTCAGGCCTTCAGCAGCCTCTGCCAAGACCCCTGGTACCGGCAGGACGGAACCGTCAAAGGCCTTGAGCTCCTCGAGATCCAGGCCGATGGCCAAGGCCAACGCCTGGACTGGTTTGCCTTCGCCTAGGTGAATGCGCTCATGCCATTGCAGCCTTGAACTTTTAGCCCTGGAGAAGTTCACTCGCCCAGGCCGCAATGACCCGCTCCCCCGAGCAACAAGACCAGCTGCGCCAGGAGGTCCTTGAGACCGTAAAAGGTGTACTGCCGCTGCTGATTGCCCTGAGCGCCGCCTGGATCGCGATCGATTTCGCCACCCATCTCGCCAGCTGAGGGGACAGCTAGTCCTCGACCTGGCGCCGCTGGTACTCCATGCAGCCCTTGTAATCACGGGCCTTGAGACAGCGTTCATGGGCTGGCGGCGGCACCTCACCTGACTTGCCAAACAACTGTTCGGTGTCGTCCTCCGACAAGCCAAAAAAGGCAAACAGGACCGGGACCAGGATCAAGCCGCTGAGCATGCGCTGGGGGAAGAAGGCTTCACAACGCCAGTGACGCTGTTGGGATTCACCGTTCGGATCACCCCCGTGTCGACGCAGGCGATCTGAAAAAAGCTATTGCCATTGTCCCTGGCCCCGCCTTCGCGGTGAATCACCTGACCGACCCACCAGTCCTGCTCAGGGGGCTCCACCAGCACCACATCACCAAGACGCACCGAGAGAAAAGCGGGCATCAGCCACCCCAAGCGAACTAGTACAGGCGTTCTAGACTGCTTGGGCTTTGGTGTCGACCTCGGCCAGGTTGTGGTCCACGCGGGCCAAGCGCTCCATCACCCGATGGAGGTCCAACTCGGAGAGCTCGCCGCTGGCGGTCCACTTCATGCAGGTGGACCCCAGACAATCACGGGCCGCTCCACCGTTCTTAAGGGCTGCCATCGCGACCTCCCGCTTCCTGATGGAATCACTCTCAGGGAGCATCCACCGGTCGGCCTACCCCCAGATGGGGGCAGTTCAGCGGACGTAGGTCTGGGCCAAGGCCGTGAGCAACTCAGCAATGAAAGCCTCCGGACAACCCAGCTCCTGCTGCAGCTCATCGCATTCATCGCGGAAGAACTCCAACGTGCGTGCGATCACGCCATCGCGCTGCTCAGGGGTGGGTGTCCAATCGGCCATGGTCGACGCTGGAGGGGAGGGGAATGATGATCGATGCAGCCCTCCGAGTCCCAGTGAGTCAGCCGCCCAAGATGGCTCGCCGCAACATCCCCTGGGTGCTGTGGGAACTGCTGCTGCGGATGCGCCTGGACCTGCTGCTGATGCTGGTGCTCTGCGGGCTAGCCCTGGCCATCAAGGCCGATCCCCAGGTCGGGGACCTCTCGATCATTGATGGCTCGGGCCTCTCCATGCTGGGGATCGCGGTCTCGATCTTCGTGGGCTTTCGCAACACCCAGGCGATCAACCGTTGGTGGGAGGCCCGAGTGCTCTGGGGATCGATCACCAACGAAGCGCGGCAATGGCGCGACACCCTGCAGACCCTGATCGGCAGCCAGGAGTCCTGCCGCCAGCAACAGCAGCAACTGGTGGCGCTGCAGGTGCTGCAGTGCTGGGTGCTGAATTTTGAGCTGCGTGGGATCTGGTGCAGCGATGCCCGCACCCTGGTGGATGCCCTCAGCCGCAGCCTGGGACTCCCCGCGGACACCAGCCTGCAGCGCAGCCTGCAGCACAGGGCGCAGCTCATCGGATCGCTCTACAGCCAAGGCGCCATCAACGACTGGGGACGCGATGCCCTGCTGCGCTGCAGCAGCGCCTTCATCAATTCCCTGGGCGGCCTGCAGCGCATTCGCAACACTCCGCTACCGCCGACCTACGACGTCTTCATCCGCCTGATCTGCTGGCTCTATGGCTACGCCCTCTTCGCCAGCTTTGCCAGCCGCGACTCCGCCTGGACCGGCGCGGTGCTCTTTCTGGGCTTCATCACCGCTGAGCGAATCGGCGCCTACGTCGAGGGGCCCTTTGATCAAGACGGCAGCAGCTTTTGCGTGCCGATGGATGCGATCTGCAGCACCATCAGCGCCGACCTCCTGCCGACCTCTCCCTTGGGGCGGCTACCCATCAGCCGGGACCCCAGCCGCTGGTCCTAGGGCAAACCTCAGCTTTTTTAAAGGTCCGCTGTAGCAATCAACACGCTGCCCTTCTGACGAGCAAGGCCACGATCAAGGAGCTGGCGGAGCGCCACGGCGCACGCGGAGGAAGACACCCTGCGCCGTCAGCACCCTCTTAGGTGGGAAGGGTGAAGCCCGACTGCATGTTCTTCACGTCGAGCATCACCCAGGTGAGCCAGACCAACAGGCCGATCACACCGGAGACAGCCGCGACCTTGCCGGAGAGGCGCAGGAGCCATTCCCAAAAACTGATCTCTTTCACCGGCTTCAGCGCAACTGCTGCATCCTGCCTGGTGGCAGGCTGAGCAGGTTCGCAGGGCATCCCCATCAGCCTCCCGGCCTCCGACCTCGCGCACCTGGCTCGCTGCGCCTGGCTGCGCCAGCAGTGCGCCAGCGATAGCGAACGGGCGAACCGCGAATTCGCGACCTTGCTGATGTGGCATCAGGCCGCCAGCCGCTCCGGCGCTAACGCGGGGGCTGGGCCGTTGTGGTCAGGACCGTCGTAGGGGAACCCTGCACTCCCGCATAGAAGACGACCAGCTCCACGGGGCCATCGCCCAGGGCCTGTCCGGTGTGGACGGTATTGACCACCTCCACCAAGGCCTCGCCCTCGCCAAAGGTCCGCCTGGAGCCATCCGCCAACTCCAGGGAGAGGGCGCCCTTGAGAATCACCGCGGCATTGATCACCGGATGCCAATGCAAGGGAAGACGAACCCCCGCAGGGATCGTGATCCGCAGGACCTTGACCTGGGGCTGACCGGATGGATAGGGCGGAAGGGTCCGGCCATCCCACTCCTTGCTGGAGTTCGCGAGTTCCCTGACCTCGACACCGAGGCCAGCGGCTCCGTGGTCGTCATGGGCCCAGGCCTCTGGCACCAGTACGCCGCAGAGACAAATGAGGGCCAGAGGCGTTAGCCATGAGCAGCGATTCACAGGCAAGCGTCCTAAAAGGGAGCGATGGAACACGTCCTATTGGCCTTCCTCGCCTTTGGTGCCGCGGTGCTCAGCCTGCTGGCCTGGATGGTGGCCGCCTTCACCAGCGATCGGGTGCGCTAGCTCCATCAACTCCGCGTCGATGGCCACCAGGGGGCCCGTCGGATGGAAGCGCCGCGCCAGGGCAATGGCCTGCTCACGGTTCTCCGCCTGCACTGAGCGCGCACCCGGAGTGGAGGAACTGCAACTCCAGACCTGGTAGCGCCGAAGCATGGCAAGTGGGAGGTGGACCCTCGTCCTAGCCAGAGCGACGGCCTGCAACACACACCTGCGCAAAAGCTGAACAGAACCCTGCGTCTCGATCCGCTGATCCAGCCGCGTCGCTAGGGAAGGGGACCAGGCCCTGCCGTTGTGCTGCTGCTCACCGATCCGCTGGAACTGATCTGGGGCATCGCCGGACTGCTCAAGGCCTCGCTTCTGGATGAGCCCAGCTCAACGCTTCGGAACGACCGTCATGCCGACGGGAGCCAATGCGATCAGCGCCAACTTGATGTGCTGCAGGCCAAAGGGAATTCCCACAACCGTGAGGAAGCAGGCCAGGGCTGAGGCCAGGTGACCGATCGCCAGCCACCAACCGGCCACGAGAAACCAAATCACGTTTCCCATGGTCCCCAGTGGACCCGTACCCCAATCGCGGCGGCCCGTGAGGGTCTGGCGCGAAATGGCCTCCTGACCGAAAGGCCAAAAGGAGAAGTTTCCGATCACGAAGCAGGAGCGAGCCCAGGGCAGGCCCACCACGCTGATGGCACAGAGCAGGCCTGCGAACCACCAGCCCAGGCCCATGACCAGTCCGCCCAGGACAAACCACAGCAGGTTGAACAGGAAACGGAACAAGGAAGCTGCCGGTCGCGTTAACGGGACTGTCGAGCCGGCGCAGACGACTTGCCAAAGCACGTTACAGAGAGTTACATTTGCTTTACGTTTCGCAACACCACCATGGAAGCCGATTACGGGATGGCCATCACAGCGATGGTTGTCGTGGGTGCGCTCCTGACCGCAGGGGTGGTGTATGTGCTCTCTCGTCCCAGCGACCTGGGCCCCACCCGCAAATAAACGATGGCCCTGACCGCAGTTCTTCTCTTCGCCGGCTGGATCGCCGCATCCCTACTCAAATCCGAACCCCAACAGTCATGAACAACAACCAAGTCACAGACCAGTGGTGCCAGAACCGCGCTGAAGAGCTGATTCACGCGCAGCAGCTCAAGCAGGTCGAGCGCTTCAACGGTCGGATGGCGATGCTCGGCATCGTGATCGGGATCATCACCGAGGGCCTCACCGGCCAGGGCATCGCCCACCAGATCGGCCTGGGTCCCCTGATTGACGGCTACGCCGCCTGCCACACCCAGTACCTTCCCTTCTGTTTCTGATCCGGCCCAGGCGCTCGCGATGAACAAACAGGAGTTCCGCTACGAACCGGTCGAGTCCTTCGGTAAGAGCATGACCTCCCAGAGACCCTGGGACGTCTCCGCTCTGAAGGCCGTCGAGCAACTCAACGGCCGGGTCGCCATGGTCGGCTTTGCCGCAGCGCTCGTTGGCGAATGGCTCACGGGCTTTGGGCCAGCCGGCCAGGTCTTGGCGCTGGTGCGCTGGTATCTGAGCTGAGGCGCTGACGACAAGGGCATCGCGTTGCTAGGCCGGAGGCAGAGGCCATGGACGCGATGAATCACATTTTTGAGGTCTTTCACTCCGGGCCGGCTGACTATGGCCGCTTCCACGTGGTCGCAGAGAACCGGCAGCAGGCCAAGTCGCTCGCCGAAGCGGACTACCCACAACACCAGTTCGCGGTCTTCCGCAGCGAGCTGATCAGGCCGGAGTGGCGCTACCAGCTGCTCAACGAGTGGCGCTCGACGCTCTAGCCCCGAGGAGCGTCAATCCGCACTGGTGGAGCGCGAATAGATCAACCCCAACTCCGAGGCCCAGGCCAGCAGGTTGTTGGTGGCGGTCAGCACCTCCAAAGAACGGCTCCAGGCCTCATGGAGATCAGGGGCCTCCAGCACGTAGTGCTCGGCCCATTCGTAGGAGCGCACCAATCCGCAGGCCTCCTTGAGGCGATGGGGCGTGAGCGCATGGGACTCCACGCGCTCGATCAGCCCCTTCTCCCAAAAGGCCCGTCCCACACCCCGATCACCGGAGAAACTCTGGTGCAGCGTCGTGAGGACAGTCTCGAATTCTGGTCGTTGGATCTGGTCCATGAACCAGCCCTAACACTGTCTAAATACCTCGCGCAGGCGAAAAATTCAGGCCAGGCCCAGGCTTGCCAATCCCCAGGCAGCTGAGCCATGACTGATCGGCAGACGAGAAGGCGATGGAGCATTGCGCAATCAATCCAGACCGGGTGCTGGTGATCACCCCCAAGGGCTCCAGCATCGAAGCCCTGCGTGATGGCGACTA
Source organism: Synechococcus sp. CB0205 (assembly GCF_000179255.1). Taxonomy (NCBI): domain Bacteria; kingdom Bacillati; phylum Cyanobacteriota; class Cyanophyceae; order Synechococcales; family Synechococcaceae; genus Synechococcus; species Synechococcus sp. CB0205. Next base: position 27,194 of record NZ_ADXM01000044.1, on the reverse strand, counting down.
CCGGGTCTGCTGGGCCTCAGGCCTCTGCCAGACCGTCACTGGTTTGCACCGAGCCAACTCCCTGCTCTATTGGCATGAAGAGAACAGCCCTTGACGCCAACGAAGGGGCTTGTTTGATGGGCTCGACTGCGGATCCTTGATGAAGATCAAGACGGCGTCACTCCAGAGCACCGCCCGAGAGACCCTGGGCCTATTGGAGGACCTGCGCGCTGAGCTGGCCCCCAGCACGATGGGCACCGCGCAGTGGAGACGAATCAACCAACTGGAAGACAAGGTGCTGGCACTCCTGGCCCTCACCCAGGCCAGCTAGGACACAAAAAAGCCCCCGGGTGATCCGGGGGCCAGTGTTTTAACGGACCTAGGCGTCAGCGCTGGTGCAGCGCTTGAGGTTCTGCCAATCCTCAAGAACATGACCGCAGCCATTGACGACACAGTGGAGCGGATCATCGGCAACGATGGTGAAGATGCCCGTGGATTCAGTAATCAAGTCACTGATCCCCGGGATCAAGGCACCACCACCGGCGAGCACGATTCCGCGGGCGTGAACGTCAGCGGCGAGCTCAGGGGGAGTGCTCTCCAGGACGCGCTTAATCGAGTCGACGATGGCACCAAGAGGTTGTTGGATCGCCTCACGAATTTCACCGGCGGTGACGGTGATGCTCTCGGGAAGTCCGGTGCGGTTGTTGAAGCCGCTCACCTCCATATGCCGCTCATCGTTGCGGGCATTGGAATGGGCCGAGCCGATGCTGATCTTGACCTTCTCAGCGGTGGATTCACCGATCACCAGGCCATAGGTCTTTTTGAGGTAGTCCGCAATGCTCTCGGTGATTTCATCACCGGCAATCCGAATGGACTCGCTCGACACGGGTGAGCCGAGGCTCAGAACAGCAACGTCGGTTGTGCCACCACCGATGTCAACGATCATGCTGCCGACGGGCTCGGTGATCGGCAGGCCAGCGCCGATGGCGGCGGCAACGGTCTCATCGATCAGATAGACCTCTTTGGAGCCGGTGATGCCGGCTTCACGGACAGCCCGGCGCTCCACGTCGGTGATGCTGCTGGGGATGCCAACCACCATGCGAGGGGCGGTGGACTTACCGGCATTACCGCGGCGCATGAAGGTTTGGATCATGAGCTCGGCGGCGGCGTAATCAGCAATCACGCCATCGCGCAGGGGACGAATCGCCTGGATCGCTTTAGGTGTTTTACCGATCATGCGTTTCGCGCCTTCTCCCACCTCCAGTGGGATGCCGCGTTCTAAATCAAGAGCGACAACTGAGGGCTCGTCGAGGACGATTCCTTTGCCTGATACGTACATCAGGGTGTTCGCCGTCCCCAGATCGACACCGATGGAGGAGTTAGTCCGGAAAGGCCAGAACATGGTGTTTTTTTGCTGATCAACCCAAAACTGATCAAACCTGAATATCCGTTCTTCGGACTTAATCAAATCTTCCACTCTTCGATGCAACTCGTCGAAAACCAGCTCAGCGCCACTGATCCCACAGGGCCACAAGGCGCTCCTGATCGGCACTGGGGCTGCTGCTGCAGAGGTAGGCATCCGGCCTAATCAGATAGGTCTGGCCAGCCACGTAGCCCTCCTGGGGTTCTGCGCTGGCCGGAACCAACCAATCGCTCGCCAGGGCAGAGCCGGCCGGCGGCAGCGGCGCACCAACAGACAGCAACACAAAGCGACCGGAGCGCAGCAGGGCGTGCAGTCGCGTCTGGCCACTGGGGCCCTGGCAGGGCAGATCCGGCGTGCGCTCACCGGGGCGCAGTCCGCCTCCTGAGCGAGCCAGAACCGGAGCCAGGGCACTGCCGCGGTAGTGCAGATCGGTCTCGCAGAGCTGCGCCACCAGGCGACCTTGAACGCGACGACTGCGGCCCAAATTCGTGAACGCCAGATTCCGCAGCCGACGCAGCAGGGGCTGCCGCAGCAGAGCCACCCGCGTCAACACACCGGCATTGCGCAGCACCCGATCGCCAATCCCGCTGCGTTCCGGGGAATAGGTCTCCAGCAGCTGTGGCCCCGCCTTGCCCTGCAGCACTAGGGCCAGTTTCCAAGCCAAGTTGAAGGCATCCTGCATCCCGGTGTTCATGCCCTGGCCCCCGGCCGGGCTGTGGATATGGGCCGCATCCCCCGCCAAGAAGACCCGACCGACGCTGTAGCGATCGACCTTGCGCTCGTTGATCCGGAAATGACTGAGCCAGATCGGATCATGGGCGCGGAAGCCTGATCCCAAGCGCTGCTCCACCAGGCTCTGAACCTGCTCCAGGCTCGGATCGGCCGCCTCCGTCCCCGAGACATCGCCAATGATGCGGAAGCGATCTCCGACGATCGGGAACAGGGCCAGGATCCCCTCGGGATTCCAGACCACGGCCACCTGATCGGAAGCTGCGGGGCCGTCGAGCTTGACGTCCGCCAGAACCCAATTCGATTCCAGGGTTTCGCCGCTGTAGGCCAGACCCAGCTGATGGCGCACAAGGCTGTGGGCACCATCGCAGCCCAGCAGATAACTGCACTCCATCGTTTCCTTGCTGCCATCGGCTCGGCTGAGTTCGGCCGTCACACCGCCATCGGAGGCGGTGAACCGGCTGAGTTCCAACTGGCGCTCGACTGACACGCCCCGCTCCGCCAGCAACTGGGTCAGGACCGCCTCCGTGCGGTTCTGGGGAATCATCAAGGCGTAGGGGAAGGCGCTCTGCACCTTGGAAAAGGAGAGCGCCGCCAGAAGGCGTTGACCGGCCTGGATCCGAGCTCCATGGCCCTGAATCCCAGCCTTCAAGAAAGGCTCAACGCAGCCCTGGAGATCCAACAACTCCAGGGTCCGCGGCCAGATCACCAGGGCCTTGGAGCGCTCGGAGGGTTTCGGCTCCCGTTCCACCACCCGAACGGCGATGTCCTGCTGACGCAGGGCCAGCGCCAGGGTGAGACCCACCGGCCCCGCTCCAACCACCAACACCGGTTGGGACATCAGACCAACGTCAACTCTCCGCCAAGTCTGCACAACAACACGCGTTGGGCATGGAGAGTTCCACTTCTTTTTTGGCGGCTTCTTTCACTGAGAGAGCAACCGCCGCAGTGCGTTAGGGTCGATTTATCAAGCGAAGCAGAAATGACCCTCGGCCGATTTCTGGTCTTCTTTGTGATCGGCCTGGTGCTGGCGACGGTGCTGAACCTGACCTGGCTCTATTGGATCTTGGCGGCGGCCGCCGCCACGGTTGCGATCAAGCTTTGGCTGAACCGATAGCGCGATGACGGAGACCACCACCCATAACGGGGCGAACTACAAGCTGACCCGACTGCCCTCCGCCCTGGATGCCAGCAAGGCGGCCAATCGGATTCGGCCCTGGCTCAGCCGCAGCGAAGAACAGCAGCGCGCCAGCGAACGCATCGCTCGGGTGCGCCGCGAAAGCGGCATCCCCTCCCCTGACGAGTGGATGTGGTGAGCATGGAACGCACGCTCAAGGGCATTGCCTATGTCTCGGTTTGGGTGATCCTCTGGGGGACAGTGGCGTCCGTGATGGATTACGTCCTGCTGGAGCGTGAGCTGTATGGCACGGGCAGCTTCGGCCAAGCGACCACCTTTGTGGCCTACGGCCTCGCGAGCCTTGTGTTGGCCTGGCGCTTCGCTCCGCGCTTCCTGCAGAGCGACGACTGAGCCTTAGCTCTGGGGGTTGGCAGCAGGAGCATCCCCCTTCGGCGGGCTCTTCTGGGGAACACTGACCTGGCCGCACTGGTCGTCGAGGACAGGCTTGTAGGAAGCCCGCACCTCCATCCAGTCCGTAGCGGGATCGCGCTGCTCAAACACGGCGAAGTGCTCAATCAACAGGCCATCCATCGCCTGCATGGAGCGGCAGAGCCGATAGAGATCGCCCGAATTCTGAGCCTTCAAGACCCGTTCGTAGTGCCCCATGAACTGGGCATAGGGATCAGGCTCCGCCGCGAAGACTGGAGCAGCCAAGACGGCAACGGCAGCCGCAGAAGCGCCCAGAAGACGGGCCAGAGGGGATGCAACGTTCATGCCGATGACCCTACCGAGCGAGCCAAGACCCGATCTTTTTCTCTGAATAGAGAGAACAAACACAGACAATCTTCAACAGGGAGAGAAGCTGAACTCAGGCCAATCGCAGCAGATCTACCGCTAGCGGTAGGTGGATCTTTCCATGGAATACGCCATGTCAAGACATCAACTTGAACTGTTCATGCGTAAAGCCAAGGGCAACACAAGCATGCAGCGCGAGCTCGACAAGTGCGGCGCAAACAACAGCTGCGTGGTTTCTGTTGCCCGCAAGCATGGACACAAGTTCTCCCCAGCGACCCTGACCCGCTGGCAGCACGACCACAGCGAGGAGGCTCCGCAAGCGCACTAGCGCGATCACAACGCAAGACGTCCGCAGCCGGCTCCAATCGGGGCCGGCTTCTTAATGTTGCGCTCATCGGCCGATGCCCCGTTGAACCGCCGTTGGCTCCTGCTGTTCGCGCTGCTGGCCGCTCCAGCGGCCCAGGCCCAGTCCCTGCTCAGCCTGCAACAGGCGGCCATGCGCTGCTTCAACGGTGGTTCGCGGGCGGACTGCAGCGCAGCGATGGGAATCTCCCATCAACTGAAAAACCGCGCCGATGATGCCAACCAACTGCGCTGCTACACCGCGCTGCTCGGACTGGAATCGCGGCTAAGCATGGCCATGCAAGGGACGGGATCGCTGGATCGCGATCACAGCAGCCTGAAGGAAACGTTTTTCGAATGTCAGGCCCTCAATCCGAGCTAGCCCAGCAATCCGCTGCCAGCCTTGAGGGCAGAGGGGAAGGCCCAGCCCATGCACTCTGCACAAGCGCTACGTGAGCGTTACGCCAACGGGAGCAGCACCCCCGGCGAGGTCAACGCGATTGCGCGGGTCTACGCCTCGATCAAGCAGCTGAACTTCCCGCAGGCCCTCGAGGAGGTCCATGACGGCCTGGGCTACGGCATGGGGGAGGACCTCGACTGCAAGCAGGGGGGATTTCCCTGGCGGGAAGTCGAGCAGTCCCTGGTCCCCGCCGGTCGGCGCTGGATCAACGGACTGGAGCCGTCCGTAGCTATGTCTGGAGAGAGCCGCTGAACCCCAATGAACGGTTGGCGCCAGAGCAGCTTGGCCGTCGGCACCGCCGCACTGCTTGGATTCTCAATGCAGGGCCTGGCTGCGGAAGGATCCGTCTCCTCGCAATCACCCCTTAGCCGCCAACAGGCCTGGCAGGAGGCCATGTCACAACTGCCCAAGGGGGCCAGGGTGACCAGCAGCAACTGCAACGACGTGGAGATCGGCTACGGCAATACGCGCTACTACTGCGTCTTGACCTTCACGCAGCCCGATCCAGCCGAAGCCGAACACAAAAAAGCCGCCGCCCAGGACTAGGCGCGGCGGCTTCGATGAACGGTCTCAGCTCTTGGCGGAAGCCTGAGACAGGAAGAAGACCAGCAGAGCAATCAAACCTGCACCGCCGAGGGCCGGCAGGATCACGGGAACGCCTCGGGGAGCGACAGCGGAGGCAAGCACGAGGTAGTCCATTCCGGAACGATCAGAACTGGATTTTTTTAGCACCGCCGCAACGGAAAGCGGGGGTTTCCGAGACCTGTCGAAAACCAGCCGTTAGAACCACTCGGTCTGGGCCTCTTCGGCGGTGTTGACCCGAGCGTGGGGGGTGCGGCGCTCAAACTCCATCGCAATGGAGCGCTCCTGCTCACCATCAGCGGCAATCGCGCGAACCGGGTAGAGCTGCTCACCATCACGGAAGGGGACGTGAATGCGGAAGGTGCCATCGCGCTCCAGCTGAATCTGCTCGTCACCGATGAACAGGCTGGCGGAGGGATCCGTGGCGCCGTAGACGATCAGCTCGGCATCAGCCACCAACCAGAAGGAGCGCTGACGGGCTGCGCCAGCACCGGACTCGGTGCGGCCACTGGCCCAGACACCCACCCCGGAATCATTCAGGGGACCAGGGCCCGCCAGGTCGTATTCGTGCAGCACCTCGGAGCCGACGCGGCGGCTACGGGTGGGAAGGGTCGCCCGCTGGTAGTGCTGCTCGTGCTGCACGCCCGCACCAAAGCTGGGGGTGGTCAGCGCTTGAGGAGCAGCGCTCGGGCCAACCTCCAGGGAGAAGGGAACAAAGGCATCGGCAATGCGCTGGGAGGGCTCCATGCCTGGGACGTGAGCCACGGCCGAGAAGGCCAGGGAATACCAACCACCGGAGCGCAGGCGATAGCCCAACTCGACCCGGTAGTCGCGGCCATCGAGGGGCACGGGCAAGAACCATTCACTGGCGTTGCCATCCACCACCAGCTCCTGCAGGGTGTGGGGATGGGACTGCTCGCCGCCTAGGCCCGTCACGTCCGCTAGACGAATGCAGAGCTGGGTCGCACCGTCCTTCTGGGCGCTCTTGCGATCCGCCGCGCTGATGGACCAGAAGCAGTAGGCCCATTGGGGATCACGGGGTAGAAACACCAAGTGGGTGGAAGCGTCCTGGACACCCTCGACAACCTCGATGGAGTCGCTGGGAGGCGGAGCGATCCCAGGAACCGTCTCCTTAATCTTTTCTTTGATCCCCGAGGGAATCAGGTCGCGGATCCAGGCGAAGGGACGCTGGTTGCTGCTCTTGGCGTTGGAGTTGCTTTGCGTCACGGTTCAGCCCTGGATGGCGACGGGACCCATCGTCACCGACTTCCCTCACTCAGCAGCGGCTCTGTCAGCGGATCGCTACGACAGGCGACCGCATCACTCAGCCAGCAACTGCTCGCGCGCCTGGGCCAGGGCCTGTTTGGCCTCCTGGCTGACCTCGGGATAGCGCAGATCCAGGCCATCCAAACTCTCAATCACCGCCGCTGCGACCACCAAGCGGGTGAACCACTTGTGATCAGCCGGGACAACAAACCACGGCGCATGGGCTGTGGCGGTCTCGCGAATCATCTCCTCATAGGCCTGGCTGTAGTCCTCCCAGAACCCCCTCTCGCGGATATCAGCCGCTGAAAACTTCCAGTTCTTCTCGGGACGCTCCAAACGCTGCAGGAAACGGCGCTTTTGCTCCTCTTTGGAGAGGTGCAAAAAGAACTTCAGGACCACCACCCCGTTACGGCTCAGATAGCGCTCGTAGTGGCGAATGTCCTCGAAACGCTGTTTCCAGAGCTTTGGCCCGACCAAATCAGGCGGCAAGGACTGCTTGGCCAACAGCTCCGGATGGACCCGCACCACCAGGGTCTCTTCGTAGTAACTGCGGTTAAAAATCCCGATGCGCCCGCGCTCCGGCAGGGCTTGATTGGCGCGCCAGAGGTAGTCGTGATCAAGGTCCAGCGCAGAGGGGGCTTTAAAGGAGGTCACCTGGCAGCCCTGGGGATTCACCCCACTCATCACATGCTTGATCGTTCCGTCCTTGCCCGCGGCGTCCATCGCTTGAAAGATCAGCAGCACCGCCCACTTGTTCTGGGCATAAAGACGCTGCTGCAGCTCCGAGAGCATCTGAACGCCCTGCTCGAGTGCCTCTCTGGCCGCCTTCTTGTCGGAGGGCAGCTCCAGGGTGTCGCCAGGATCGATCTGATTCAGCCGGAATCCATCCCCGCTGTCGATTCGATAGGGCCTGGTGAGGTGATGGCACTGCTGAAGCACCTGGCTCAGTTCCCTCTCCATCGGCAGCCTCAGAACCGCAATCGCCTGAAGTCACCCTGACCACCACAGGAGGCGATGTCAGCCCTGACAGCCGCTGAGCCGACTGCACAACTGGTTTTTCTCTGAAAAGAGAAAAAGAAATCCCCCTAGGACACCTCGATCTCACGCGGGAGTCCCATGGGTCGCAAGCTTGGTCAGCTGCTGGGTGGCTGCGTTCTCGCCGCAACCCTGGCACCATCCGCCGCGGCCCAAGAGCTGGCCATTGCCGAGCCGGAAGCGCCAGCCCCAAGGCTGACGCTTGAGCGCACCAACCGCCGCCTCCCCCGCACAGGGGATCCGATCTGGGACCTGAAACTCGAGATCCCTGGACAACCGGTGCGGCATTTCGAAGCCGTCAGCGGACGGGCGGAATACCAAGGCGCCAACCGGCACCAACTGGGTAGCCAGGCGCCCCTCCCGCCAGGGACCTATTCGATCGGCGCAGTCGAACCATTGGGCCATGAGTATCCGCGGGAGCTCGGCCCCGTCTGGATCGGCCTCGAGCCCCTCTTCCGCACGGGCCGCCGCGTCTTAGGAATCCACCTGGACCCAAGTGCAGGCCGCAACTGGAACAGCGGAACCGGCGGTTGCATCGGCCTGATCCACAGGGCCGAGATGTTGAGCCTGGCCGAGCTGGTCCGCCGCAGTGCAGCCCAGACCCTGATCGTCAGCAACTAAGCAGAAGCACCCGCTGCCAACCGCCCAGGTCCTGGCTAGAGCAGAAGTACCGCCGAGGTGGAACAGCGGCCATCAGCGCTCCACTGGTTCATGCCGGCGGCATGGTCTACCTGCATGGGTTGCACCATTCCTCACACCCCCCGACCCCGCCCTCGGCGGGGTTTTTTGTGGGCAAGCTCCAGTCACAAAAAAGCCCCCTCATGACGAGGGGGCTTGCCGTGGTGTGAGGTTGGAATGGAATGTTTCCAAGCGCCGTTCTAGGGAAGCGAATGTCCCAGAGCCTGTGCGGTTGAACAACTGGTTACAAAGAACTGGCACTGTGCCAGTCCTCTGGCGATGGTTGGTGCGTGTAAGGAGTGGATTCGCCTCAAAGGTGGAAACAAGGTCACACCCTTGAAGCGAATCCCGAAAAGCCCTGCCTTTGGCGGGGCTTTTTTTGCCTAGGCGGCCATCAGTTCCCGCTTGAGCAGGACTGCTCCGTTGGAGAGCAACAGGCGGTGGCGCTGGACCTCCTCATCGAGTGGGACAACAACGCTCTGGGCTCCGCCATTGGTCCAGTAGTGGAGTTTGACCTGAGGCGTGGTGGATGACGTGGGGATCTCGATCGAACCCGTCATGCGGCGACGAATGGCTCCTCCAATTGAGCCGTATCCGATGGGGGGGTGACGTAGTCAGCGTTACGTCCTGCTGATCGACATTGACCCGCCGCGGCCAAGGCCTGCTGAAGATCCTGGCTACAGCTGAGCACCCGGGACCAGCTCGGCAGTTGCTGAACCGAGGGTGTCTCCATCAGATCCTTGATGGCCGGCCGCAGCAGCTGCGCAAAGTCCTGAACGGCCAGTTCTTCGCCATGGCGGTCATGGGGGAGGCCATTGATGGCTGAATCGAGCCCGAACTGCCGGACCCGATCTTGGCCGACCCTGCGATAGAGCGCTTCCAGGGTGGGGAGTTGCTCGTTGAGCAAATTGCAGCCCTCGTGCTCCATCAAGCCCCGCAGGACCGTGCGCAGGATTTCGCTGGCCATCCGCTTGAGTCCCTGCTCAGGGGTCGCCCCGAGATCCTTGTGCTTGTGGTCAAACACCCCCAGGTCCACCTGGGCAATCCGACTCATGGCGACGTGGCGATAAACCTCGGAGAGCAATCCGATCTCCAAGCCCCAATCGCAAGGAATTCGCAAATTCATCGCCAAATCGGTCGTGAATGCAAACTCACCGGCCAAGGGATAGCGAAAGGACTGGAGATAACGGAGATAGGGAAGAGGGCCGACGATCTGCTCCAAGCTGCTCAGTAAGGGACCCACGAACAAACGGGTCGCCCTTCCCTGCAGAGCATGGGTTTCGAGGGAAAGCCTGCTGTAGAAGGCTTTGACATAGGCGACCCCCGTGGAGCGATCCAACAGGGGCTGGAGCATGCGCTGGGGATAGGCCGACGAAAACGTCCGGATGTCGGCGTCGAACAGCCCGACAACTTCAGCCTCGCGGCAGGCCACCCCCAAGCCCTGCCAGACGGCCCATCCCTTGCCAGGGGGACCAAGCACGTCCAGACCTAAGGATTTGACTGACTGCAGCAGCTCGATGACCGCCGGGCCATTGGTCCAGTGCACGTGCACGGGGAAGGGCATCGCCGCCCAGAACGCCTCGGCCTCATCCACCTCCTCAACGGAGTCAGCCGCCAGGGCGATGACGAGCGACTGCAGACCTTCGAGCCCCGACAACACCTCACGGATCAGGCGCAAGGCCGGGCGGCGGAACTCCTCCATCAAGCAGGGGAGCAGCAGAGCCGTCGGACGATCACGTAATTGCTGATGGAACAGCTCAGGGGCTGCCCCTGAGAAGCCGTAGTCATGAACAGTGGTGATCAGTCCTTGCTGGAAGTCCATGCAGTAATCGATGCAACAACACCCAGGAGCCAGCTGCTCGATATCTGGTGGAGTGGAGGGAGCGCTGGTGGTTGGGTTGGACCGGCAGAGACAGCTGGAACTGTTACTGGGAGGTCTTTACCCGGGGCAGTCTTCAAACGAGATCAAAAGCTTGTCGTCGCATTTGCTGCAGTCCGAGTGTCTCGGTGCGCAGACGCACACCCAAACGCAGCGCCCCTGGAGCAGCGCAACCTGCGTGCTGATCTGCTACGCCGATTCGGTGATCGAAACCGATCGCACCAGCCTTCCTCTACTGCGAGAGCTGCTGAATGGCCCGCTACTCGCCCTCTCCTCCATCGTCCATGTGCTGCCCTTTTGGCGCTCCACCAGTGACGGGGGCTTCGCAATCTCCAGCCACGAGGAGCTCGAGCCGCGCTTCGGTGATTGGAAGGACCTGGAGGCCCTGAGCCACGGACGTCTCCTGATGGCGGACCTTGTGCTGAACCACGTCTCGGCCTCCCACCCTTGGGTCCACCAATGCCTCCAAGACAGGGCACCCGGCAGCTCCTGCATCCTGCAGGCCAGTCCTGATGTCTGCTGGTCGGATGTCGTGAGGCCCCGCAGTTCGCCCTTGATCAGCAGCCTGGCCGGCCGCAGCGGCAGCAAGCAGGTCTGGACCACCTTCGGTCCGGACCAGGTGGATTTGAACTGGCAGGAGCCAGAGGTGCTGCGGCACTTCAACCGTCTGATGCAACGCCTCTTCCGCCACGGCGTCGGCTGGTTGCGGCTGGACGCGGTGGGGTACGTCTGGAAGGAACGCTTCACCAGTTGCATCCACCGACCTCAAGCCCACGTCATCGTCCAAGTGCTCCGCCTCCTGCAGGAAGCCCACGCCCCTGGGGGGGCCGTGGTGACCGAGACGAACGTGCCGGAGGCAGAGAACCTCTCCTATCTGCGGTCCGGGCGGGAAGCGCACCTGGCCTACAACTTCCCCCTGCCTCCGCTGTTGCTGGAGGCGAGCCAGAGCGAGCGCTGCGATCTACTCAACCGCTGGCTAGCGGGTTGGCCAGAACTACCCGAGGGCACCAACCTGCTGAACTTCAGCGCCAGCCATGACGGGGTTGGGCTTCGACCACTCGAAGGCCTGATGGATCAGCCCCGGTTACTCCAACTTCTGGCCGGGTGCGAACAACGGGGTGGGCTGATCAGCCACCGGCGCCTCAGTGATGGCACTGAAGTTCCTTACGAAATCAACATCAGCTGGTGGAGTGCCATGGCCGATCCCGGTCGGGACTCACGGCGCTGGCAGCGGGAACGCTTTCTGCTGAGCCAGCGCTTCAAGCTGGCCCTACCTGGGGTGCCTGCGTTTTATTTACCAGCCCTGCTGGCGGCCCCAAACGACACCGCTCGCTTTCAGGCCAGCGGCCATCGCAGGGACTTGAACCGGCCGCAGTTCAATGCTCAGGCACTGCAGCTGCAACTCCAGGACCCTGGCCAAGACGCCAGCCTCAATGTCGCCCAGCTGCAGTACGCGATGGAGCAGAGGGCCAACCTGCCCGCCCTGGATCCTGATGCACCGATGCGAGTCATCAGCGCAGGCCGCTCCGATGTGGTGATCCTGGAGCGGGGCCAAGAGAACGCGCGTCTGTGGGCTATCCACAACTTCACCGCCACGCGCCAATCACTCGTGTTGGCATCGCTCTGGGGTGCGTCCTCTCCTCGGGGATGGATCGATCACCTCAATCCGGCTGGAACGGTCAGAACCGAGCGCCAACTGGAGCTGGAACCCTTTGGCGTCTATTGGATCAGCAGCCGATGAGTCAACCCAAGACCTGGTGGATCGTCACGGACCTGGACGGGACTCTGTTGGACCACAACTACAGCTGGGAACCAGCTGCCGAGACCCTGCGATGGCTGCAGCGCGAACAGATTCCGGTCATCCCCTGCACGAGCAAAACCGCCGAAGAAGTCCGGGACTTTCGGCAAGCCGCTGGGCTCCGTGATCCATTCATCGTCGAAAACGGAGGAGCGATCCATGGAGAAGCACCGAGCGGTGAGGAATGGGAAGAGGCCCTCGGCATCCACCACAAGCTCCTTCGGCCTCGGCTGAGTGAGTTGGAGGCCTTACTGGGTGAATCCCTACTCCCCTTGGAGGAGCTCAGCGAAAGTGAAGGCTTGCGTCTACTGGGCCTTGGTGGTGAGGCCTTAGCCCAAGCCCAGAGACGCTGTTGGAGTGTGCCCTTTGTTCCCCCCTCGGATGAAGGGCGTCAACGCCTACCAGCCCTGGCCGCCTCCCTGGGTCTCAGCGTCGTCCAGGGCAACCGCATGGGCCACCTCTTGGGGCCAGAGGTGAGCAAAGGTGAAGCCCTAACTCGTCTCAAACAACGGCTGGGAGGCCAACAACCCAGGGTGCTGGGGCTGGGGGACTCACCCAATGACATTCCCCTACTGGAAGCGGCCGATGTGGCCGTCGTTGTTCCAGGTCCGGATGGCCCGCACCCCGCCTTCCACCGCGCCCTTGAGCAGAAGCGCTACCTGTTGGCCCCCGCCGCCCATGCCGAGGGATGGGCACGGGTCATCCGCGAACTCATCGGTTAAGCCGCCGAGGGATCGTCCCCGACGAGCGGTGTGACCGTTCGGTTGAGAGCCGTGCCTGCGGGATTGGGCAGTTCAGCAAAGGAATCACGCCATTGCTGCACCCAGAGTTGCTGACTGCGCTCGTACAGCGCCATCAGGGAGTCGACAGCGCGCTCTTCAAAATCCACCCGCAGATCCAACAGCGGGAAAGCCGCCTCGCCGCTGACCTGCAGGGCAGCCGAGGTCGCATGGGGGGAGCGCAGATCACCGCCGGCCTCCTCACCGGCGCGAAGGGCGCTCAGCATGCGACGCCCCAATTTCCAGGAAGGATCACTCAACAGAAAGGCCTCCTCCATCGCCAGCAGGACAGCCTCGCCAGCGAGAAAGTTGCCCGCGACCGCCAGATCCGGATGGCAGCGATGGCTGGCATAGGGACCGCATTCAGAGCCCGTCCAGCCCGCCGTACGGCCGCAGGCATCAATCAGGTGCAGCTGACGGTGCTCCATCTGCGGGTCATCCCGCAACAGGCTGGCCAGGACGGTTTCCGCATCCCGGTTCTGCTCCATGCGCTCGAGGCCGCAAATCCCCAGATAGGGGTTCGTGTGGGCCTGGGTCGCGACGGCCCCAACCCCAGAGCGGATATGGGGAACCGTTGATCCGACGGCGAGGTGACAGGTGGCAACCGCCACGCCAAAGCGCCCGTTGGATGGATCCCGCGCCAGGATTGAAAAGGTCATCCCGAGAGCTGGGCATCCAGGCGCAGAAACGCCTCCAGCAACACCGACGTTCCGGCAACACACTGCTCAAGGCTCGTGTACTCGGCCGCGGAATGGCTCAGGCCCCGATGGCTTGGGACAAAAACCATGCCCATCGGCCAACGGCGGCCCAATTCCTGGGCGTCATGGCTGGCGCGACTGGGAAGGGCGCTGTGGGAGAAGCCCAAGGCTGAGGCCGAGGCGGCGATCGCCTCCATCAGCAGCGGTGCAGCCGGGGTCGGATCCACAGAGAACTGGGGCTCCATCGTCACGCTGCAACCACTGGCCTCAGCAATAGACGCCAGGCGTTCCTCGAGCTGCGCACTCAGGGAGGCCAAGACCTCGGGGTCCAGATCGCGCAGATCGACGCTGCACTGAACCTCCCCGGGAACGACGTTGGCGGCATTCGGCCAGACCTCAAATCTGCCGACCGTGGCCACCGGATCACCGGGGTGCTCGAGGGCCATGGTCTGAACCGCCAAGACGACCTGCGCGGCGGCCACCAGGGCATCCTGCCGCTGATCCATCGGCGTCGTACCGGCGTGGTTCGCCTGCCCGCAAACGCGGATCGTGAAACGGCGCTGGCCGACCACCCCTTGAACGACACCAATGCTGTCGCCGCGTTGCTCCAGGACAGCACCCTGCTCCACGTGGAGCTCGAGAAAAGCAGCAATGGCGTCATCGCTGCGGGCCGCAGTGGTCAGGCGCTCCCAGTCCCCACCGAGGCGAGCCAGGTTCCGATCAATCGGATCACCGTTACTGGTGGTGTAATCGCTGGGGTCGCCGCTGGCCGTTCCGGCCATCCCTTTGCAGCCCACCATCGTGGACTCCTCATCGGCAAAGACGATCAGCTCAAAGGGGTGCCGCAGCTGAAGCGAGGCATCCTTCAGGCAGCGGACCAGTTCCAGTCCAGCCAAGACGCCGAGGGTGCCGTCGTAGCGACCACCGGTTGGAACGGTGTCCAGATGTGAGCCGCTCACCAGCGCGGGAAGGTTTGGCTCTGAGCCCTCCAGGCGGCCAATCAGATTGCCGGCGGCATCGATGCGCAGGCTCATCCCCGCGTCGATCAGCCATTCACTCAGCAGTTCACGGCCCTGACGGTCCTCGGCGCTGAAGCCGCGCCGGCAAATGGAACCATCTGGCTGAAGACCGACTTCGGCCATGGCCTCCAAGGAGGCCAGGAGGCGCATGGCGTTGACCGAGGGTCTCTTCAGTTGAGCGGTGGGCGCAAGGGTTTGGGAGCCCGGGGCAGAGAGAACCAACCGCAGACCTGCACGTTCAAAAGAGCCCTCCCACCATCCGCCAGGAGGGCCAAGTACTGCGTAACCGTTGCGACCGTTTAAGCCGCAGCGGCCGGGTGCCAGCCGAGGGCATCGGCCTTGGCGCGGGCCTGGGCCGGCACATCCGCGGCAATGAACATCCGGTGCAACATCTGCACGCCAAGCAGGTGGTTGATCATGGCGTCCATCTGAACGCGGTCCGCATCGGTCGTGGCCGGGTCGTCATGGCGGGCGAAGAGGGCCCGAACACCCGCGACGCTCAGGAGTCCCGCCGCCTCGATCGCCTGATCACTCAGGTAGTCATCGGCCAGCTGCTTCATCTGCTCCCACTTCTCGGGCTCGGTGTGGGCCGGCGGAGCCATGAAGGCAAATTTTTCGCGCTTGTAGAGCACCTCCGGCAAAAGGCCCGCCATGGCCTCGCGCAGGACGTACTTCTCGGTCTTGCCCTTGATCCGCAGCTCAGGTGGGACCTGAACCGCCGCTGCCGCCAGGTGGTGATCCAAGAAGGCCGGCCGCGCCTCCATGGAGTTGGCCATGTCCACCCGGTCACCGCCCCAGGTGAGGATCTGCCCCTCCAGCATCGTCTTGATCCAGACGTACTGGGCCTTATCGAGGGCATGGCGCCCCTCCAGCTGATCGGGATCCAGGGTCTTGGCGATGGCCTGGCCCGGCGAATAGTCCGAGAGGGCCGAGCGATGGGCCTCCGCGAGCAGGGCCGGCACCAACGGCGCACAGGCCAACCAAGGCTGGAGGCAACTGGGGGTGAAGCCCACGACCGCATCAAGGTCGGGGTCATCCACTTGATCCGCCGCCAACATCGCCCCCTGCACCAAGGCATTGGATTGCTGCAGCAGGTCTTCCCAGGCTTTGCGCTCCGGCTCCGGCAGATCCTGCAGACCGTGCAGGAACATGTCTCGGCGGAAGGCGGGATAGCCACCGAAGAGCTCATCGGAGCCCTCTCCGGTCATCACCACCTTGTAGTTGACGCTGTTGACGTGGCGGCTCATCAAGAACTTGGCCACCGCCAGGGTGTTGTAGATCGTGCGCTCCGTGTGCCAGAGGGTGCGCTCCATCCAGCCATAGAGCTCCTTGCCCGAGAGACGCATGACGTCCTGCTCAGCGGCTGTGGCCTCGGCCATCTCCTGGGCGATGGGCGACTCGTCGTAGCGCGCGTCGTCAAAGCCAATGGTGAAGGCCTTCACCGGACTCTGGCTGACGGCAGCGGCCAGCCCCAGGATTGAGCAGCTATCAATGCCTCCGGAGAGGTAGCAACCCACCGGGACATCAGCGACCATCCGCAACTCCACCGCTTCCAGCAGGGCGGCACGGATCGCCTCGATGTGGTCGGCTTCACTCTTACTGCTGTCCCGCTCGCCCTGGCGCGGGAAGTCCATGTCCCAGTACTTCCAGGTCTCCACCTCAAGGTTGCCGTTGCGCCGGCGAACACTGATGCCATGGCCAGGCGGCACCTGATGGATGCCCGCGAAGGCCGTGGTCCCGGGGACCATGGTTTGCATCAACTGGTGGAAGAGCCCTTCGGAGGTGAAACGCCGCTCGACCGCCGGATGGGCAAACAGGACCTTGAGTTCCGAACCAAAGACCAAGCCCTGGGGTGTGATCGTCCAGTACTGGGGTTTGATCCCGAAGCGATCCCGGACCAGGTGCAACACATCGCCGGTCTCGTCGTAGATCGCGAAGGCGAACTCACCGCGCAATTGCGGCAGCGTCGCCCCTAAACCCTGCTGTTGATACAGACGCAGCAGGATCTCGGAATCGCTCTTGCTGCTGAAGCGAACACCGCGGGCCGTCAGATCAGCGCGGATCCGCTGAAAGTCATAGAACTCGCCGTTGTGGGCCATCAGGACCCGGGCGCCGGCCCCCGCCTCTGCGCTCAGGAAGGGTTGACGGGCCCGGGTCTCATTCAGGTCAATGATCGAGAGGCGGGCATGACAGAAGCCCACGCCGGCTTCATCCAGCGTGCGGTAGCCAAAACCATCGGGACCGCGATGCTCCTGGATCGCAGCCATGTTGACCAACAGCTGCGGGTCAACGGGCTGATCCGCCCTGGTGCTGAAGACCCCACCAATTCCACACATCCCTTCGTCCTCCTCAGATCACATCCATGACCCGGTTGGTGCGGTCCACCATGCAGGTCAACAGAGCCATGCGCAGGAAGACCGCCCCCCGGGCCTGACTGAAGTACCAGTTGTGGGGGGTGTCATCGAGGCAAGTACTCAGTTCCGGCCCACGGGCCAGGGGATGCAACACGATGGCGTCCGGCTTGTAGGGCAGATCCCGCGTCAGCCGAAAGCTGTTGCCGTGGACCTCATAGCTATCGCCCACCCAAGCAATGGCGTTGATGTAGATGACATCCAGACCGGGGATCTCGCCCTGCAGGTCTCCGGTGCAGCGCACCTTCAGACCCGCCTGCTGCAACTCCTCCAGCTGGCCGCGATCAAAGAGGTCCTCTCTGGCGTCGTTGGCCGGGTCATGGATGAGGACCAACTCCTCCACCATCTGCGGGAATTTCGCCAGGATCCGCAGCAGTGAGCGAACCGTGCGCATGCGGCTGGGGATGCCAACGATGCCGATGCGCGCCCGCTGATCCTCGGGGACCTCAGGGGACGCCAAGGCGGGGCGCCACTTGAGCATCGTGTAGAGGTCGGCCATTGCCTGGGTGGGGTGTTCATCAATGCCATTGCCGGCGTTGATGATCGGAATCCGCAGGGTGCCGGTCATCGCATAGATGGCCTGGGAGTCGGTATCGCGCAGAACGATGCAGTCGCCGTAGTTGTTGAACATGTGGGCGACGTCTTCCAGCGACTCCCCCTTCGCCAGGCCAGTCGTGGCGCGGTCGGTGATGTTGATCGAATCGCCGCCCAGACGGTGCCAGGCGCTGTCAAAGGACAGCCGCGTGCGGGTGCTGGGTTCGTAGAAGGCGTTGATCAAAATCTTTCCCTTCAACGGCGTGTTGTGGGCCGTGTAGCGATCGGGATTGCTCTCAAACTTGGCTGCCAGACGAAACAACTGCAGCAGGGTCTCGGGCCGGAAGGGCTGAATCGAGATCACGTGCTGCCCCACCAGATCCTGGAGCGCCTCGCCGTCCTCTTGAATCGCCCCCAACAGGGCCTGGGGAGAGGCTGCGCCAAAGACATCCGGCCCCAGTGGATCAAAACGCACGGGTGCGTCAGCGCCGGTACTCGTCTTGACGGAGTGGAGTGCAGTCATAGCGATTAGGGGACCCAGGCCCACTGCTGCAGAACGCTGCGGCGGAATTGGTCGCACTGAGTCTCAAACCAAAATCCACCCTGCCACATCACTTTCTCCAAGTTCAAGTTGCTTAAAACGGGGCAGATTTGCGTAGCAACGGCTACACAAACGCCACTCTTCTTGCCATGGGGCATGCAAACAAAGGCGTTACCAGACATCGCCGCGCCTCCATTCGTTCCACCAAATCAGCAGAAGAACCAGCACAGAAAGCGCCAACCCCGCCACACTTCCATAAATCACCAGGCGCAACAGCGGTAGATCCACCAGCCAGCGCGGGGAGTCCGTCGACTGCGCCGCTCGGGCGGCGGGCAAGGCCAGAGCCAGGGCTGCCGCAGCAAGGGCAACACGGGTTTTGAGCGACCAACGTTTCATCCCTATCCCTCCTTCAGGGTCAACCAGTTGAAACGCTCCGGTTGGAGCTGGGTACCGACGGCCATGACCACTGCGGACACCGCCGCAGACAGCAGAGCTGCGCAGTAAGGAGCGATCAGGAAATAGGCGCCTAAGCCCACGGCGCTGCCTGAGACCATGGCCGCAATCGCCGCCCAGCGGTTGGCGCTAGGCCAGTAGAGCCCGTAGGCCACCGGCCAAATCGTGGACGCCACCAGGGCACCGGTGAAGAACAGCACAGAGGCCAGAGAGTCGAGCCGCGGCCAGGAGAGCAGCAGGGTCAACAGCCCCAAACCCAGCACCACCAAGCGGGTGGCCTGCCGCAACTGGGCATCACTCAAGTTGGGGTTCAGCAACTTGAAGACCACGTCCTCCGCCACCAAATCCGCCGTCGACGCCAAGAGGGAATCCAGGGTGGAGGTCAAGGAGGCAAAGACCACCACAAACACCAGCGCTGCACCACCGGCGCCCAAGAGCTGGGAGGCCACCACCGGGAAGAGCATGTTCACCTGGGGCAGATCCACCGCCTGCGCGAGCGCCACCAGGCCGATCGAACCGGTCACCAGCGGCACCGTCATCCAGGCCAAACCGCCCAGCACAAACGAGGCAAACACCACGGAGGCGCGGCTGGAGAAGACCCGTGACCACCAGATGTTGTTGTGAAACACCTCTCCCATGGAGAAGAGAGCGGAGTTCCAAGCAATCAACAAGCCAGCGGGCAACAGCAAATTCAGGCGCTCTGGATGCTGCGCCGCCAGTTCCCGGTGGAGCTCCTGCACCGGGAACTGCTGCAGGGCAAGAACAGCGACCAACACCAGCAAGCCCATGATCAGCAGGGACTGAATGAAGTCCGTTCCCACCACGGCGCGCATGCCGCCATAGAGGGTGTAGATCGTGGAGACACCGATGACGACAACCATCCCGAGCCGATAGTCGAAGCCGGAGAGGGCCTCCAGCAGGATCCCGGCCCCCATCGCCTGGGTCACCAGGAAGCCCAGGGTGTAGATCGCCGTGATCACCATGAAGACCCACCAGGCGGCTCGGCCATAGCGCAGGCGGATGAAGTCGCCGCTGGTGCGCCCCTTGGGCATCAGCGTTTTGATCCGCAGAGCCAAGGGTGCAAACAGGACCAGGCCCAGGCCGGCCAGGGCATAGCTGAACATCCCCCAGAGACCGTTGCGATAGCCGAACTCAGGCGCCAGCAAGGTGGTGTTTCCGGTCACCCAGGACGCCATCAAGGTGGCTGTGCTCAGGGCCAAACCGATGTTGCGGCCGGCCAGCATGTAGTCATCGGCATCGCCAGAACCCCGGCGTCCCCAGGAGACCCCAAGGGCGATCCAAAGGACCGAAAAAATCACCACCAGGGCCCAGGCGATCCCGGGGGCCAAGAAGGGTTGAACAGCAAGCGTGGGGCTGAACACCATGGCTTAGCCCTCCCCCCAGGGATCACGGCCGCGCCAATGGAGATGGCCCTGAATCACCATCACGGTGGTCGCCAAGGTGACGACACCGCCCACGACAAAAATCAACACAGCTCCTGCAAATGACTCCATGAGCGATCTCTAAAACGCGCCAAATAACCGCGACATGGATCAATCCAAGCTGGGGAGAGCGTTAAGAAAACAGCGCAGCAGTTAGGGCTGTCTCTTGGTCGCAACCTATCGATGGCCGCTGACACTGTCAGCGCAGACAACGCAGCAGACCGACGTCAAGAGGTTCACAGATTTCCAACATCGAAGGCCACCAATGGCATCAGAGCAAATGTTGGAACTTGCTAAAGAAAGCGATGCCCATGCCCCAGGGCCGGTACGGACCCAAGCAATGGCAACCTGTCCCCACAGCTCGAGTAAGCAGCCGTGGCCAAAGCCAAGACCAAAGCCAAAGCAGCCGCCAAGCCGGTCCAGGCGGAGCCCTCGGCCACCCGGATCAAGCTTCAGATTGCTGGGGCCGTCTTCGTGCCGATGCTGGGCTTGGGGCTCTGGCTCAACAGCAAGGGCTTCTTCGGTTAAAGGCCAAGGTCTGCTCGACAGCGGCCCGCCACTCCCCGGGGGCAAACGCGTGGGCGTGGCCATGGCCGGGGAGCAGCCAGGCCACATCCAGCTCCTTTAAGCGCTCCACCGAGCGGAGCTGCTCCTTGAAATCCCACCAGCAGTACCGCTCCGAAGCCACCACCACCGCTTGCTCAGGGCGCCACCAGAGGTGATCACCGCTGAAGAGCACCGAGCGGCGCTCACCCAAGAGGACCGCCATTGACCCCGCCGTGTGGCCGGGGCAGGGAATCAATTGCAACGCCCCATCCAGCGCAACCACCGCAGATCCCTGAACCTGATGCTCCGCGTCTGGCGCGGCATCGGCGTCGGCCTGGTGAATCCAACGGCTGCAACCCAAGGCCTTGGCCCAGCGCTTGTGGTCGGCCACGTCATCGCGATGGGTCAACACCAGGGCTTGAAGACCGCCCAAGGCGGCGATGCGCCGAGCCAAGGGTGCACTCCAACGGGGCGAGTCGATCAGGACGTTGCCTTCCGGCCGAACCACGAGCCAACTGCTGGCCCCGAAACTGCGGCGTGACGCCCAACCGCAGTAGTAGACGTCTCCAGCGGTATGGCGGGTGACCAGGGCCGGAAAGCCATCGCTTGGGGTCAGCCGCCGCAACTCCGGGGTCGTCCCAATGGCCGCCACCGGACAGGCCTGCAAGGCCAACAGGGCCTGACGGGTTTCGGCTGCTCCCTCGGGCTGACGAATGACCTGGGAGCTGCTGCCCGTGGGGGCGAAGTGCAGAGGATCAAATTGCCAGCAGGTGCCGCAATCAATGCACCTGTCATTGACGCTGAAGGGCCCCGGCGCGGCGTCCATCAGCAGCAGCTGGCGGAGGCCCCGCTCGCCGCGCGGTCCTGATCAAAGGGAATCGCCGAACCGCAGCCTTCAAAGAGGCCGTAGTGACGCTCGAAGTCACCCATGAACTGGAAGTGGGGAGCGAAACGGGTCTGGTGCAGCATCCGATAGGTGTTCCCGCAGACCGGGAAGACCTTGCCGGCCTCGATGCTGTGGTGCTTGTCGAACTCCAGTCGCGTGGGCGCCTGGTCGATGGAGCCGCGGTAGATGACGGCCTGACCGTGGTCCTCGCAGGCATCCTCCAGTTCCGGGATGTTGAAGAGCCGGTAGGTGGCGGAGTAGAAGCGGGCCTCACCCACCAGAGCCGCCAGCTGGGGCTCGGTGATCTCCAGGGGACGGTCGCTCACCAGGCGCGGATCCGTGAAGGCCGCCCCGCGGGCCATCCGCAGGAAGTCATTCCAATAGAGCGCTCCGCCCAGGCATTCGCCGTAGAGCACCGGATGACGCTGAACGGCCGCCGGTAGGCGCCGGTCCACGTAGACGTCCGAGAAATAGAACTCCCCACCGGGCTTCAGGAGCCGCTGAATCCCCCTCAAGACCGCAGGCTTGTCGGTGGAGAGATTCAAGACGCAGTTGCTGACGATGACGTCAAAGCTGGCGGGCTGCAGATCCAGCTCCTCCAGCCGCTCGATCTGCCCCTCGAGAAAGCGGACGTTGGCATAGCCAAATTGCTCCGCATGGAACGGCAGGTACTCCCGAGCCACCGCCAGCTGTTCCGGGGTCATGTCCACCCCGACGACCTCACCCGAGGCACCCACCAACTGGGAGAGCAGATAGACATCGCGGCCACTGCCACTGCCGAGATCCAGCACGCGGCAGCCCTCCAACAGGGGCGGGCAGACCAAACCGCAGCCGTAGTAGCGGCTGCTCACCTCAGGGTGGACCCGACTTAAGAGGGGCTTGAGCCAGTTGGGGACCGCGTCGGCATCGCAGCAGGCACTGGTCTTGAGATCAGCGGTGCTCTGCAGTTCCTTGCCGTAATAGGCCTGAACGACGTCTTGCATGCCTGGGCGTTGGGCGCGTCCTGACCGTAGTGCTCACGCTCGCGCCCAGGGCCTCCCTACATTCTGAGGACAAGAACACAATTGTTCATGTTCGACGCTTTCACCAAGGTTGTTGCCCAGGCTGACGCCCGCGGCGAATTCCTGAACGCTGGTCAGATTGATGCCCTCGCCGCCATGGTGAGCGAGAGCAACAAGCGCATGGATGCTGTGAACCGCATCACCTCCAACGCTTCTGCCATCGTCACCAACGCAGCCCGCGCGCTGTTCGACGAGCAGCCCGCTCTGATCGCCCCCGGCGGTAACGCTTACACCCACCGTCGCATGGCTGCTTGCCTGCGCGACATGGAGATCGTTCTGCGCTACGTCACCTACGCCGTGTTCACCGGCGACGCTTCCGTGCTGGAAGACCGCTGCCTGAACGGCCTGCGTGAGACCTACCTGGCCCTGGGCGTTCCTGGCGCTTCCGTGGCTGAAGGCATCCGCAAGATGAAGGACGCTGCCATCTCGATCGCCAACGATCGCAACGGCATCACCCCCGGCGACTGCTCCGCTCTGATGAGCGAGATCGGCACCTACTTCGATCGCGCTGCTGCTGCTGTTGCCTGATCTCCGCTGAGATCAGCTCTTGCCGGCCTGCCGAGGCACCCCTTGATCGGGGTCCTCAGGCAGGCCTTTCCATTGCAAGGCCTGCCGGCGGGCCCAGAGCAGAAGGGGATAGAGGCGGCGGGCCTGGGGCGGAGCGGCAAAGAGCTGACGCAGCAAGGCCAGCAGGGGATCACTCGGGCGCAGCCGGCCGCAGAGTTGGGCGATCGCCTCGGCCCCATGCCAGGCCTGGTCCCCCTCCAGCACTACCGCGCCGCGGGCCAGGTCCAGGCCACGGCGCTTGAGCTCGGCGCGCAGGGCGTGATCGGCGCGCCCATCGCGAATCTCCAGTCCCGGCAGCCCGCCCACCAGCTCAGAGCGCAGGGCGAAATGACTGCAAAAAGGGCAGCCGCCGTCGTACACGAGCACCAAGGTCATTGCGCCATCCTGATCACCGCTGTGCAGCTGCCGTGACCGCGTTGCTCCATCTGGGACTGGCCTTGCTGCTGTTGCTCTGGCCGCTGCAGGCCAGCGCCACGCAATACCTCTGTGAGGGCGATCCGTTGAGGGCCGAAGTGCACCAGGGCGCCGTGGATGCCAGCGGGATTCCCAACAGCGCGGGCGGGACCGTTCCTGGTGCCTTTGTCGTGATCGAGTGGCGAGGCGTGAGCCTGCAACTGCCCCGCACCAATAACGCCGGGGCCCCGAGTTACACCGATGGGCGCTGGTGGTGGCAGGCCGCCGATCCAGCCAAGCCTGACTTTGCTGAGCGCCGGCGCGGCGGCGGCGAGATCGCCCATTACCGCTGCGAGTCCGCGGCATGAGTGACGCTCTGCCGCCCTGGAGGCCGCTCCTGCGCGGAGCGCGGCAGCGGGAAGGGCGGTCTCCCCAGGCCCGATGGCTCCAATTGGCCACCCTTGGAAGCGATGGGGCACCTCGGGTGCGCACGCTGGTCTTCCGCGGCTGGGCCGGGGCCTGCCAACTGGATTTGCTGACGGATCGACGCAGCGAGAAGAGCGCTGAACTCAGCGCTGAACCCAGGCTGGAGCTCTGTTGGCTTCTGCCTAAGGCGAAATCACAGTTTCGGCTCAGGGGTCATCGCCTCCTCCTGAACGCCGACGACGATCAGTCCGCCCGCAACCAACACTGGCAACAACTCCATCCAGGAGCGCGGAGTCTCTGGGGCTGGCCCCAACCCGGAGCCCCTTTCGATCCGCAGGGGGACTTTCCCGAGGCCCTCGGTGATGCGGTCCCGCTACCGGAGACCTTTGAATTGGTGCGGATTGAGATCCAGCAGGTGGAGTTGCTGGAGCTGGTGGGCCACCCCCACCGGCGTCGCCGCTGGCGGCTGGATCAGGACTGGGCGGAAGAGCGCCTCAATCCTTGAGCTGATCCGCCAGATCCTGCAGGCGCTTCGCATTCACACCCAGGTCCGAATCGCCCAGACGTGAGACCGAGCGGGCCTGAAGCACACCAGCATTGGGATCGGCGTAGAGCTCGAGATCGTCGACGAAGCCAAACAGGGCACTCGTGGCCGTCGCGTGCAGGTAGCCGTTCACCTCTTCGACGATCTCGGTGCGCGGGGTGGCCCGGATCACCGGGAGTAGAGATTGAAGGGCCGCCTCGGGATTGGCCACGGCCCAATCCACGCGGGCGCAATGGGCCGGACTGGGGCAGGGGGAGAGGGCGCCGTTCTGCACACCCAGGTCCTCCGGCACGGGACCCACCAGATGAAAGAGCCCCAGGGTGAAGACCAGCAGGAAGTGGGAGAACAGAGCCGTCATGGATTGGAGGGAGCAGCAACAGGAGCCGGGGTAGGGAGGGACTCTTCAATCCCCACATCGATCTCAGCAATCCAGAGCAGCAAGCTGCCGATGCAAGCCAGGGCTGCGATCAACAAGAGCCAACGATGACGGCGCATGGGCAGGCCTCCCCTCTCGCCATTGTGCTGGATACGACCAGGAACAAATGCCTATGGCGCCAGGGCTGGTCGACTTCCTAGGAAAGACCTGCGCTTTTGACGAAGAGACGCACCTCCGCCGGTCGATTGACCAGCGGAGTTTTTTTTTGGCTTTTCTGCAGTCGCCAACCCTCCGTGGACAACATCCCGGGGCGATGGCATCAATGGATTGAGGTTGCTCTCTTCGTCAGACGCACCTCAAACGGGGCGAGGTGCATCTCGCCCCACCCCACCCGTTCAGCGAGGCTGAGGAGACGTTGAGACCAGAGCCGTCCTCAACGCCGATGACCTCAGACCCATGACGACGCCCGACCTTCTGCTGGACGCCCTCCGCTCTATCCCAGGGATGGAGCCAGGGTCCAGACGGCTGGTGATCCTGATGAGCCAGCTCGGGGATTTCGATTCGCTGGAATACGCCCAGGCGCTTGCCCCCGTTTTGCCCAGGCTGGAGCAGGCCGGAATCAAGACCCTGGCGATCGGCATTGGTGACGAGGCCGGAGCCGAGCGGTTCTGCCAGTTCACCGGCTTTCCCCGGGGCAACCTCAGGGTGGAGAGCGAACCGAGGTTGCACCGCGCGCTTGAGCTCTACTCCGGCCTGCAGACGCCCGGCGGACCTTGGCCGGGGCTGCTGTTGATGTGTGCCGGCATCGGCTCACCGGGAACCTTGAGCGAGGTCCTGCGCGGCTACACCGGAGATCGCTCCGCGCCGCAGCGCTTCGAGAGTCCCCTCTTTCGCCTGGCGGGCGGCGAGGGATTCCAGCGGCCCTTTGAGCTCGCCACCGTGCGCCTGCGCAACATGACCGAGGTGCTGGGGAATTGGCGGACCTATGTCCCCCGTGATGACTTCATCACCCAACGCGGAGCCACCTTCCTCTTGGAGAGCGACGACTCCCTGCTCTATGAGCATCGGGACCAAGGAATGCTGGGCTTCTCCGCAACAATGAGTCGCCCGCTGTCCTTCTTGGATCCCTATCTGAGCTGAAAGACCGATGGTCTGGGACAGGATCCAGTCGGAGCGCCAACGGGGCAGGGACTACCAACCGCGCTTCCAACAGCGGCAGGTGATCGGAGCTTGGCTGGGTGCTCTGCTGGCCATTACGGCCCTGGGCCTGATCAGTCTCTGGAGCCACTACCCCCTGGTCGTGGCACCCTTCGGAGCCTCGACCGTTCTGCTCTTTGGCCACCCGTCCAGCCCCCTGGCGCAACCACGGAATGTGGTCCTGGGGAACACCGTGGCCGCCATCGTCAGCGTCGCCTGCGTCATGGCCTTCGGCGATGCCCCCTGGGTGATGGGCCTGGCCGTGGCCGTGACCATTGCACTCGGACAAGTGCTGCGTTGCCTGCATCCACCGGCCGGGGCGGTGGCGCTTCTGGGGGTCCTGCTCAAGGCCCAGCCTGGATTCATCTGGATGCCCGTGCTCAGCGGTTCGCTGGTGATGATGCTGATCGCCGTGGCCTATAGCCGGCTGCAGCCCGGTGCGGAGCACTATCCGCATCACTGGCTCTGAGCCTCTGGGAGACTGTTGCGCCCGACGGCGCTGCCATGTCGCTCGATCAACTCAAGGACTTCCTGGCTCGCCTTCAGGCCGATGAGGCCCTGAAGCAGCAGGTGCTGGCCGCCGCCACCGCCGATGACGTGGCGCAGATCGGCCTAAAGCTCGGCTTTGAGTTCTCCGGGGATGAACTGCTGCGGGTCTCCGGCAAGAAATTCGATCGGGTCACGGTCCATAAGAACGACATGCCCGGCGAATACAACTGAGCGCCAGAAGGGGGATTGAGCCCCCTATTTCTTTAGCCGTCGCAAATTGAGAGCAACGTCACCTCAGACCGTGGCGTCCCTCAACAACTTCTCCTCCCAACCGGGCGAGCTTGTGATCAGCGGGGAACACATCCCCCTCTCCTCACTCCTCACACGCTTCTCCCATGACCTCCCTCTCCTTCTTCCGTCAAGGCTTCACTGGCATCACCGCCGCTGCACTTGCCGGCTCCTCCCTCCTGGCCATCACCTCCAACGCTCAAGCCGCCTCCCTCGATTACGACTGCTTCTCTCGGCAAACCGGCGAGCTCCTCCTCAAATCCGCCGTTGACATGACCAGCCTTGATCTGGCCTGTGTCCCTGGTCTGCAGGCGGTCGCTCCGGCTCCCTCTCAAGTCATTCCCGTCACCTACACCCAACCCGTCGTTCAGCAATCCTCCTCGGGAGAAGCCTTCCTGGGCGGCGTCCTCGGCGGTGTCCTCGGTGGCGTCATCCAAGGCTCGATGAATCAAGGCCATCAC
>NZ_ADXM01000045.1:0-5921 GCF_000179255.1 Synechococcus sp. CB0205 | reverse complement strand
GGCGAGGGGATCGAGCCCGTTCTGGATGCACTCAGAACAATTGGACTGGAATCAGGTGTTGAATTTCAAAGTAGTACTACTGGCGGCATCCACATCTGGTTCCCATTGACCAAGCCTGCAAGGACCTGGGATCTTGCCATCGCAAAACAGCGAACTCTTGAGATCAACAACATTGAAGCAAAGAATGGTGTTCTTTAGGTACGGCGCAACTGCAAGGCTTACGGCACCCAGTACCTTGCAATTAGAGCCCCACTCACAGGCGAAGGAAACGGAATCTTCATAGAAGACTTTGGATTCTCGTACGAACTATCAGTACTGAAGAATAAATGGCTGGAGTCAAAAAGCAGAAACAACCTATTGCAGGCAAATATTAGCGAGAGCTGGGCAAAGCCTTCATCTAATAGGCGAAGACAAAAGAGCAAGAGCGGTGCACTTGTCAGATCGCAGGAGCGAATAATACAAGGCTTCACCGGTAGAGGACAGACTCAAGAGATAAAGCTTGCATCGCTGCAGGTTGCACCACGATTAGTAGAGGGACTTAGCACCGAGCATGAGATTCGGGTTCGAGCCCTAGAGCTAATAACACAGGCGCCAGGCTTCGAAGAATTCTGTGGACACAAGAACGAAATAATTTCAGGCAAATATATTACAAAAAGAGATACAAAAGACTCTCCTGCTGGCCCCAGGGGGATACAAGAATACCTGGAAAGAAAAAGCCAATACAAGGCGGAGGGAAGTCGCCATATCAAGAGCAAATACAGCTCTTGAAGCTGCAACCTCAAAAGGCACAAGATTCAACAACTGCACGGAGGCATTTCAGCACCTACAAAGGAAAGGCGCGCCATCGAAATCGTGGTGGCACAAAAAGGAAAACAAAGTACTTCTTAAAACACTAAAGAGCCTTGTCGAGCCAATAGTACGCCTTCAGCAGTCACCAGACAAAGGCAAACTCGGCCAGAAACATTAATAACAAAGAGAGGAGAGATCAGGCCATATCTACTGGATTGGAGCAGAAATACGACTACATAGGGTGTATTACTTGGAACTGTCTGAATGTTGACTTGAAAGCCATCTCTGACAGGTAGGTTTCACGCAGCCTGATGATCGGTAAGGGTTACACAGCCATGTTCGACCTCAAGCCCGGAGATGAGTTCGAGATCAAGCTGGCCCTAAAGCAGATCAAGTTGATCCCCTCTGGTGGGGCCGACGAAGAGGAGTGACATCCGTGCGGCAATGGAAGCCGCTGTTGAACAGCGGCTTTTCACGCAGTAACTCCTTCAGATGTACCGCCAGCCACTTTTGGGACGGCCTGACTATTTGCTTCGCGATGGCAGTAGAGCCAGTAGCCACAATCAAGAGGGGTGGAGCACTTGCCGCGGCGAGGAGCTCAGTGGGGTCTGCTGCGCCAACAATTGTTTGATCGTTTCAAGAGATCGTCAATGGCGGCTGGAGAACAAAAGCAAGTGCCTGATGGACGAGCTGACTGATCAGGCAATGTCCTCTTCAGCATTGGCGCGGATGGTGCAATCTGATGTGGGGTAGCTCACGCAGAGCAGAGCAAAGCCCTGGGCCACCTGGTCGTCATCTAGATAGGACTGATCACTCTGGTCCACCTGGCCGCTGAGGAGCTTGCCGGCACAGGTACTGCAGGCTCCAGCTCTGCAGGAATATGGCAAATCAATGCCCTGCTCCTCTGCTGCATCCAGGATGTAGGAATCATCCGCGCAGGTGAAAGTCTCTCCGGTTTCAAGGGTGATTGTGAACTCAGCCATAACTCATTGTTAGTTGTCCATTCAGTCTCAGAGCTCTAAGCGAAGCCTGGCGTGGCTGTTGCTACTTTCCGTCGTTCGATCGGATGGCTAGAGGCATGAACAGAATGAGCATGAAGTGAGCCGACAACCAGGAAAACGCTTTGCGTCGAGTGGGAAGCCGGTTAGATCCGTTGCGATGCTTGGATCGGTAGCGGATCCAGCTTCCAGATCTTCTCTGCATAGTCTTTGATCGCGCGGTCGCTGCTGAAGAAGCCGCAGCCCATCGTGTTCGAGACTGAGGCAGAGGCCCAGTTCAATGGGTCCAGCCAGGCTCGATCGACTATGTCCTGAGCAAGGCTGTAGTCAGCGGAATCTGCGATGACCTGGAAGGGGTCTTGGTTCAGCAGATTGTCGATCAGGGGACGGAATAGATCGTGGTCACCCTCACTGAAATGCCCCGATGCAATCAACTGCAGGGCTTCTCGCAGGCCAGGGTTACTGCCCAGCCAAACTTGGGGCTGATAGCCCTGCTGAGCAATCTCACGCACCTGCTGCGCAGTGTGGCCAAACAGAAAGAAGTTTGAGGCCCCAACCCGTTCTCGAATCTCAATATTTGCGCCATCCAATGTGCCGATTGTTAGGGCACCATTGAGCGCCATCTTCATATTACCCGTGCCTGAAGCTTCTTTTCCTGCTGTTGAGATCTGTTCTGATAGATCCACGGCTGGGTAGGTGAGCTGACCCAGGCTGACGCTGAAGTTGGGCAGGAAGACAATACGTAGTCGACCGCGCATAACCGGATCCATGTTGACCATTTCAGCGATGCCAACAATCAAGCGAATGATTAACTTGGCCATTGCATATCCAGGCGCTGCTTTGCCGCCAAAGATCACCGTGCGAGGTGGCAGGTCCTCTCCATTTCGGAGTCGCAAATAGCGCTGTACCACCTCGAGGGCAGCCATGTGTTGACGCTTGTACTCATGGATTCGCTTGACCTGCACATCAAACAGTGAGGTGTGATCAACCAAGATTCCTAGCTCTTGATGGACGTAATCTGCCAAGCGCTGTTTCGCCTGTGAGCGGGCCTCTCGCCAGCCCTCCAAGAAGGAAGCATCTGCCAGCAACGGCTCCAGCAACTGGAGCTGATCTAGATCGCGCCGCCAGCCATCTCCAATACTGTCATCGAGGAGCCGCGAGAGCATTGGGTTGGCCACGGCCAACCACCGGCGTGGTGTGACACCGTTGGTGACATTGGTAAATCGCTGAGGCCATAGACGCGCAAAGTCGGCCAGCACGTCATCTCTGAGAAGCTGGCTGTGCAGCTCCGCAACCCCATTGGTGTGGTGGCTACCTATGACCGCGAGGTTGGCCATCCTCACGCGTCGTCTTGGGCCTTCTTCAATTAAGGAGAGCTTCGCAAGCAGTTGCGGTTGGCCTGGATAACGCAGGCGTACCATCCGCAGGAATCGGGCGTTGATCTCATAGATAATCTCTAGCTGTCTTGGCAGCAGCTGCTCAAACAGCTCCACACCCCAGGTTTCCAGGGCTTCTGGGAGGAGGGTGTGATTTGTATAGCTCAGGCTGGCTGTTGTAATGGACCAAGCTGTGTCCCAGTCGAGCTGTTCCTGATCGATCAGGAGACGCATCAATTCAGCAACTGCGATCGCTGGATGGGTATCATTTAATTGAATCGCAAACTTGCGATGAAAGTCTCTAACGTTCAGTCCCTGCTTCTTGAGGATGCGGAGCATGTCTTGCAACGAGCAAGAAACAAAGAAGATTTGCTGACTTAGCCGCAGCCGCTTTCCCTGATCAAATTCATCATTCGGGTAGAGGACTTTGCTAAGGGTTTCACTCTGTACCTTCGCTAAAACTGCTTTCGTGTAGTCACCGGCATTGAACGACGCGAAGTCAAAGGCCTCAGGCGCCATCGCCGACCAGAGTCGCAACGTATTAGCCGTATTCACCCCGTAGCCCGTGATCGGGGTGTCATGGGCTACTCCCAGCACGGTGGAATGCCCGATCTGAACCGGATAAGACCATTCCGGCCGAATTACCTCCCAGGGATTACCTTGGGCCAACCATGCATCAGTGCTTTCCTGTTGTCCTTCATGGGTGATGTGCTGCCGGAAGATGCCAAATTCATAGCGAATGCCGTAACCAATCGCCGGCAACTCCAGGCTGGCGAGCGATTCCTGAAAGCAGGCGGCTAGCCGCCCTAGACCGCCATTGCCCAGACCTGGCTCGGGCTCGCAGCGGATCAGGTCATCAAGGTCCAGGCCCAATTCGGCACAGGCTTTTACGGCCTCCTGGCGCATTCCAAGATTGACCAGATTGTTGTCGAGATGGGGCCCCAGCAGATATTCCGCGGAGAGGTAGGCCGCCGTTCGCACCCCCTGGGTGGTGTAAGCCTCAGCGGAGTCCACCCAGTTCTGGAGCAAGCGATCGCGAACCGCCAGAGCCAAGGCCATGTAATGGTCGTGACGATTGGCGAGGGTGGGTGACTTGGCCTGGCTGTAGAAGAGATGCCGTCGGATCTGCTCGGCCAGAGGCTGGCTGACTGTTGCCTCAGGGGTTGTGGGTTCAGGGTTCATCGGAACCGGCCAGCAAAGGATGTGTTGCTCTCAGGTAAAAGCCGCAAAAGCATCTCCAGTGCAATCCCTGGGAAGGCACGTTGCAGTCGCTATGACTACCAATTCTTGCGGATCCAAGTTTTATGTGGATTTCGCTCTTCGGATACAACTTATTCGCTAACAAAAGGAAAACTATCATTCCGACTTGTGCGGTGATTTCACCGAATAACGCTCGTTGGATCTTGTTGGATCAACGGTGGCGAATGTTCGATTTGGCAGCCATGGCGCCATTAGGAGGGCCCGTCCGACTTGTTGGGTGAAGATAGTCAGATCAGGATTCGTGCCCACTACCTATCGCCAGCAGGCCATTCGGAGCATCCTTGAGCGTCCCTCGGCTGACGTCAATGCCCCGGAGCCTCTGGATCAGCTCTGGGCCAGGGATGTCTTCAGCCTGGCTCGGATGAAGTCAGCCCTGCCGAAGGCTATTTTCAAATCCCTCCAGCGGACGATCACCCGCGGCGGCAAGCTCGATACCTCAGTGGCCGATGTAGTGGCGCAGGCCATGAAGGCTTGGGCCACAAGTCGTGGTGCGCTCTACTACGCCCACGTCTTTTATCCTCTCACCAACCTCACGGCAGAGAAGCACGACGGCTTTATCGCTCCCCAGAGCGATGGTTCAGTGATCAGTGAATTCACTGGAAAGTTGCTGGTGCAAGGGGAGCCCGATGGCTCATCGTTCCCCAATGGGGGGATTCGTTCCACCTTTGAGGCTCGCGGCTATACGGCCTGGGATGTGACCAGTCCGGCCTACTTGATGCAGACGCCCAATGGGCTGACTCTCTGCATCCCAACAGTGTTCGTGTCCTGGACGGGAGAAGCCCTCGATAAGAAGACCCCACTGCTGCGCTCCAATTCCGCGATGGATGAGCAGGCGCGCCGTCTATTGGCCCTGCTTGGTGAAACGGAGATTGCCCCGGTTAATTCCAGCTGCGGAGCCGAGCAGGAGTACTTCCTTGTGGATGCAGAATTCACAGCCCTCCGGCCTGATCTGCAGCTGGCAGGTCGCACGCTCTTCGGTGCTCCGCCTGCAAAGGGCCAACAGTTCGATGACCACTACTTCGGCGCTATCCCTGAGCGTGTGCAGGTGTTCATGCAGGACGTAGAAGAGCAGCTCTACCGCCTCGGCATACCCGCCAAGACACGTCACAACGAGGTGGCGCCAGGACAGTTCGAGATTGCCCCGTTCCACGAGGCGGCGAACGTGGCCACTGATCACCAGCAGTTGATCATGACGGTCCTGAAGTCCACCGCCAAAAAGCATGGCTTCACATGCCTGCTGCACGAGAAGCCCTTTGCCGGGGTCAACGGCAATGGAAAGCATGTGAACTGGTCAATCGGTAACAGCACCCAGGGCAACCTGCTTGATCCAGGCAACACCCCCCACGAGAACCTTCAGTTCTTGCTGTTCTGCGGCGCTGTGATCCGTGGCGTGCACCGTTTTGGTCCACTGATGCGCGCTGCGATCGCGACGGCCAGTAATGATCACCGCCTTGGTGCCAATGAGGCCCCACCGGCGATTATCTCGGTGTACCTCGGT